>DASSYU010000478.1:0-7246 GCA_035703125.1 Pseudolabrys sp.
GGCCGTCACCGGCGACGTGCGCCTGAAGCCGGGCTTGCGTTGATGCGGAAAGTCGCCGTGCCAGGTATTCGCCATCGCGCGGTTGCGCGGCATGAACTCGTCACCCCAGGCAAACTCCGCGTCCTCGAGCCCGCCGCGCGCCGCGCGCCGCGAACTCCCACTCGGCTTCCGTCGGCAAATCCTTTCCAGCCCAGCGTGCATACAGAAACGCATCCGCGTAGGCAATATGCACGACAGGATGGTCGTCAAGGCCTCTGATATTGCTGTCGGGGCCGTACGGGTGCTGCCAGTTCGCACCTTTGAAAAATATCCACCACTGACTCCAGTCGCGCAGATCAACTGGATGTTTGGGCGGCGCAAACACCAGCGAGCCGGCGAACATCATATCCGGTAGCGCGCCCGGGTAATGTTTCGGATCCGGAGGGATCTCCGCGAATGTCACATGCCCCGTCGCCTGCACGAACGCCCTGAACTGGCGATTGGTGACCGGCGTGCGATCGATCCAGAAGTCGCTGACGGTGACGCGATGAACCGGCGCTTCCTCAGGATAGTGCTCGTTCGATCCCATGCGGAATGTGCCGCCGGGTATCCGGATCATGTCAGTAGTGGTGACGCTCCGTGCGTCCGCCGCTTCCACGCGAAAGCGCGGCTTGGCCTCCGTCCACGCGTGCTCGCTCATACGCTGATGCTACGCGAGGCAACGATGTAATCGAGTTGGACCGTGGTCCAATGTCCCCCCCCGGAGCCAAAACGCGCGAGGCGACAGGGGGACGGGGAGGTGGGGGGATTGCCGCCTCGCGCATCATGAGGCCGACATCTCAGTGGATGTCGTAGTATCTCAGCTTCTGCCCATAAAGTGTTCATGTCGATTGGACCCTGGTCCAATACTCGCCGCAGGCGCATGGCTCCCAAGCATTTTTCGCAAACACCTATTTTCGTAAAGTTGCCACGGCCTCGTTCGGCCGAAAGACGGATGCTATAGATACCGTTCCAAGCCGGCGGACGGACGACGATGGATCAAATCGCACCTGACATGTCCATGCGACCGCTCCAGGAGCGCACTGCGCGCTTTGGCAGCGCGAACACGATCCGGAACGTCTTCATTGTCGCGATCGCCTATTACCTTGGCGCCGAAATCGCTTTTCTGATCGGGACACTGTCGGACAGAATTTTCGCGCCGTTCTGGCCGCCGAACATCGTTCTGTTCTGCGCGCTTCTGGTCACGCCGCCGCGGCAATGGTGGATCTATATCCTTGCCGCCCTCCCCGCGCACACGGTCGCCGAGCTTGGCGTCGGCATGCCGGCGTCGCAATTGCTTGTCGCATTCGTCACCAACTGCGCCGTGGCGATCGTCAATGCGTTTGCCGTCCAGCGGCTGCTCGTCGAGCCCCCATGGTTCGGCACGATCGCCAAGACGCTCATCTACGTTGCGATCACCGCTTTCCTGAGTCCGGCGATCTGCGCGCTCGGCGGAGCTTTCGTACAGATTCTCGGCGGCGGCTCAATCGACGACTACGGGCTGTTCTGGGCGCGCTGGTACGCCTCCAACGCTTTGGGCAGCCTCACGCTCGGGCCGATCGCAATGATTGCTCTGAGCGGCAGCGACTCATCGCCCATCCGGCCTGCCCGGCCCGTCCTGGAGGCCGTGCTGGTAGGCGCGACGCTTATCGCCGCGTGCCTCATTGCATTCGAAGACATGCCGAACATCGCCAGCGGCTATCTTCCGCTGCTGTTGTATTTGCCCTTGCCGATCATCGTATGGGCAGCAATGCGATTCGGTGCCACAGGCGCGAGCGGAGCAATCCTCGTCCTCAGCCTCGTATTGATCTGGCGCACGCTGAATGGGCCAAGTCTGTTCGATATCGGATCGCCCGAAACGAACGTGTTTGCGATGCAGCTGTTTCTGATCGCCCTGTCGCCGCCGATTCTATTGCTTGGGGCCGCCATCGAGGAAACACGTCGCGCCGAAAGAGCGACACGTGAACGCGAGGAACAAATTTCATTTGCAGCGGCGTCCTCCCATGTTGGATTGTGGCAGTACGAGTTGTCGACCGGCGCATTCTGGGCGACAGATTATTGCCGTACACTGTTCGGGCTTTCGCGCAGCGCCCATATGGATCTGAATTCGCTGCTCAGCAGCGTCCATCCAGACGATAGTATTGCAGCGAGCCAGGCGTTGCGCCCCGCAATTTCACGCGCCGTTCCGATCGACGTCGAATTTCGCGCGCAAAGCGACGCCGACAGCCGGTGGATTGCAGCCCGGGCGCGGCCGGTCCGCGGTGCTGACGGCAGACCGGTGGCGATGGCGGGAGCATTTTCTGATGTGACATCCCGCAAGGTGGCGGAAGCCGAAGCGGACATGCACCGGCAGGAAATCGCGCACCTGATGCGTGTGTCAATGCTGGGCGAGTTGTCCGGTGGATTGGCCCACGAGCTCACGCAGCCATTGACGGCAATTCTCTCCAACGCCCAGGCCGGAAAGATGCTGCTCGCGAAAGGCAACAAATCTCTGTCAGAAATTGGCAACATACTTGACGATATAATTTCCGAAGATGAGCGTGCCGGCGAAGTGATCCATCGCCTCCGCGGCATGCTAAAAAAAGGCGATATCAAACACGAGTCGATCGATATGAACGAGCTCATCGCCTCGACTTTACGGCTCTTGCACAGCGAGCTCATCGATCGCCGGATGTCAGTGACCTTCGAGAACGCCGCAGACCTACCGCTAACACGCGGCGATCCGGTGCAATTGCAGCAGACACTGCTCAATCTTTTGATGAATGCAATGGACGCAGCCGACAATGTGCCGCCGGCCCGGCGCGTTATTTCGATCAGCACCGCAACGACCGACGACGGCGGCGTCGAGGTGCACATTTATGATCGTGGTACAGGATTGCCTCCATCGCGGGAGCAAGAGGTTTTTCAGCCGTTTTTCACGACAAAGAAGCGAGGCCTCGGCCTCGGCCTTTCGATATGTACCTCGATCATAAAGCTTCATGGCGGCACGCTTTCGCTTCAAAACAATGTGAGAGAGGGCGCGAGCGCAGTTTTTCGGCTTCCGCCGCCGCTGGATTGAGGTAACCTTTGCCGCTGTGAGGTGTGTGAGTGATGGGCGACGCGGGCTTTACGACCTTTCTCGTCGACGACGATCCGGCCGTCCTTAGGTCGATTACGCGGCTTTTGAAGGCCGGCGGATACAAGACCAAATCCTTTTCGTCTCCGCAGAAATTCCTCTCCGCGCACGATCCGTCCGTTCCCGGCTGCGCGATCATCGACCTCGTAATGTCGGAGCTTGATGGCCTGCGTCTGCAGGAAGCCCTGGCCCAATCGGGCTCCCAACGTCCGATCATTTTTTTGACCGGACGCGGCGACGTCTCGACCAGTGTCAGGGCGATGAAGGCCGGCGCCGTCGATTTTTTGACCAAGCCGGTCAAGCGTGACGCGCTTTTTTCCGCCGTCGTGCACGCCGCCGAGCTGGATGCGGCCTCACGCCGGAAACGGCAGGAATTCAAATCGATCGGCGATCGGCTCGCCACCCTCACCCACCGAGAGCGTGAGGTGCTGGAGCATGTGATCGCCGGCCGGCTCAACAAGCAGATTGCCGCAAGCTTGGGTACCGTCGAAAAGACGATCAAGGTGCACCGCGGACGCATGATGGCGAAGCTGGGGGTGCGAAGCGTCGCCGAGCTCGTTCGGCTCGCCGACCGGGCTGGAATCTCGCCGGCCCGCAGTGATCCATAGTTTCCACGTAGGACTTTGGGTCAACTCGACGCAGCAAGCCATTTCGCACGACAATACCCCGGTATGTCAAAAGCCCCTATCCGGGTCGCGATCGTTGACGACGAGGCATCTGTGCGAACCGCGTTGGCACGCCTGTTGTCCGCATCGTCATTCGAGCCGAAAACTTACGGCTCGGCGCGCGAGTTCATCGATTCCATCCGTACCGACATACCAGAATGTCTGGTCGTCGACGTGCACATGCCTGATTTCACCGGGCTCGACCTGCAACGCTATCTCAATCGCATCAACAAGAAAATTCCGACCGTCGTCATCACGGCTTTCGACGATGCCGGCGTGCGCGAGCGGAGCACGGCGTCGGGGGCAAAGGCATTCCTCACCAAGCCACTGCACGGCCCAACCCTCATCGAGGCGATCCTGAGTGCAACAGGGAGGGCGTTGCCGGCTGCATCGCCTGCGCGCGCGGCGAATTTGAGGAAAAGGAGATCTTAGTCGTTCTTGCGGCGGGCCACTCGTGTAGGATTTGGGTGGAACAAATAAGGGGAACGAACGGTGAGGCAGATCGGTTCTGCAGGCTTCGTAGCGGAGAATCCGTCAGCCCGTGTGAGGAGATATTTGCGATCCGGCGGGATTGCTGCAGTGCTTCTGAGCTTCTGCTTTTCTAACGCCGCGCGGGCGGACGAAGGCGGCGTTAGTTTCTGGGTGCCGGGCTTCTTCGGGAGTCTTGCCGCAACTCCGCTGCAGCCCGGATTCTCGTTCACAACGATTTACTATCATACATCTGTATCGGCAGGAGGTGACGTCGCGTTCGCACGCCAGGTGAACCGCGGCAACATCACCGCAAATTTCACAGGGAGTCTAAACGCAAACCTGGATGGTAGAGCCGACCTTGTTATGGCGGCGCCGAGCTATACATTCGCGGACCGTTTCCTGGGCGGCCAAGCGACCCTGGTCCTTTTGGTGCCCTATGGCCGCTCCAGGGCATCAGTCGACGCCACGCTGACCGGCGCGCCTGGCCCGATCGGCTTCACGGTATCTGGCGAGCGCACCGATGCCGTGACGGGCTTTGGAGATCTAGTGCCGCAATTCAATGTGAGATGGAATGCGGGCGTGCACAATTTCATGACGTACCTGACGGGAAACTTGACGACGGGCAGATACGATCCAACACGGCTCGCCAACCTCGGCATTGGCCACAACGCGATCGACGGCGGCGGCGGCTATACATACTTCAATCCGCAGACCAGGCATGAATTTTCGGCAACGCTCGGCTTCACCTACAATCTCGAAAACGTACACACCCAATATCAGAACGGCGTCGACATGCACCTGGACGTCGGTGCGTCGCAGTTCCTGAGCAAACAGTTTTCCGTCGGCCTCGTCGGCTACTGGTACAACCAGTTGTCATGCGACAGTGGGGCGGGCGATCGTGTCGGCTGCTTCAAATCGCGGGTCGCCGGAATCGGACCACAGATCAGTTATATCTTTCCTGTCACCGAGCACTACCAGGGCTTCCTCAACGTCAAAGGCTACAAGGAATTTGCCGCGGAACATCGCGCGGATGGCTGGAATGTATGGTTGACTTTGGCATTTTCGCCGGCGGCGAAGCAGGAAGCAGCGGCTAAAAAGGCTATGATCACGAAGTAAATGGTGCGGGCTAGTATCGGGGCGCGTAGCAATATGCCTCAGGAAGATCTTTGCAAGCTGGGTGCGTTTCCCGGACTGCGCGGCGGCATCCGGTTGCTCGCCGGTGTATTGGCGGCCGTCGCCATTTCAGGCTGCGCGACGCTCGAACGTCTTCCGGCTGTCACCTATGCAGAGGCGCGGCAGATAGACATTCTCGATACTCCGGACGCGCGCTTTTACGTGAGCGACACCAGCCGGATCTACGACGTCGCAATAAAGGCCTATCAGCGTAGTAACCGCGCGCGGCCAGCACACACCCGCAATTTCCTCGCACTTTCCGGCGGCGGCGATGACGGCGCCTTCGGAGCCGGGCTTCTGGTCGGATGGAGCGCGCACGGGAACCGGCCTGAATTCGACATGGTGACCGGCGTCAGCACGGGAGCCCTTTCGGCGCCTTTCGCTTACCTGGGCCGCGCCTACGACCAGAATCTCACCCAGCTTTATACCGAAACAAGCGCGGGAGACATTTTCAACAGGCGCCCGCTCCTGATCGCTGCTGTCGCCTCCGATTCGCTCGTCGACAACACGCCGCTGCGCAGAATGATCGAACACTACGTCGATGCAACGATGGTTCAGAAAATTGCCGAAGAATACGCCAAGGGCCGGCTGTTGTTCGTTCTGACGACGAACCTCGACCAGAGCCGCCCCGTCATCTGGAATATCGGGGCAATTGCGGCAACCAACAATCCGAAGGCCCGCGATCTCATCGTCGACGTGCTGCTGGCGTCGGCTTCGATCCCCGCCGTGTTTCCGCCCGTCATGCTGGACGTCACCGTCGACGGCCAGAAGCGCCAGGAGATGCACGTCGACGGCGGCACCGTGGCGCAGGTGTTTTTCTACCCGCCTTCATTCTCCATTCGAGGCGCCGCCGCAAAGTTTGGCATCGACGAACAAAAGTTGCGGGCGCGCAGGCGCGTCGCCTATGTGATTCGCAACGGCCGATTCTTCCGCCCGGACGAAAGCGTGCAGCTGAAGACCATAGCGATTGCCAAGGAAGCGCTGTCGACGATGACCATGTCCAGCGGTATCAATGACACCTACCGCATGTATACACTTGCCAGACGCGACGGCGTCGACTTCAATCTTGCTTCGATCGGCGAAGATTTCACCGTGCCTTACCAGGGGCCCTTCGATCCAGGCTACATGCAGGCGCTCTTCGCCTATGGATACGAGCAAGGCCGCGCCGGCTATCGATGGAAAAAAGTGCCGCCGGGCTACACCAACTGAGATCAAGGTCAGGATGCTTTTTCAAGTCAGATTTCGCCTTTTGTCTTTATCGATGCAACAACCAAGGAGGCAATGATGTTTGATTTTACGCGTATGATTAAGTGTGCCGCAGCGGCGTTCGTGGCGGCAGCTATGTTGATTGTGGCCACGCTGCCGTCGCAGGCGGACACCGGAGCCGTGCGGTTCCGCGTCGGCAGCGCCGGCTTCATCATCGGCGTCGGCGGGGGCTCGGGTACCTTGACCTTTCAGGGCAAGACTTACCCGCTGCGTATTGGCGGCGTTAGCCTCGGCATGATCGGCATCAGCAGCGCCGATCTTGTAGGCCGTGCGCGCAATCTAAACAGGGCCAGCGATATTGCAGGCTCATACACAGCGGTGGGCGCGGGCCTTGCCATTGCGGGCGGCGCGTCGACTGCCCGGATGCAGAATGCGAATGGCGTCATTCTTGAGGTGAGAGGCACCAAGGTCGGGTTTTCCGCGTCACTCGACCTGAGCGGGCTGACGATATCGATACAATAGACCTGCGGCGCTTGTCGCTGCCGGAACGGGAATCCATTGGCGACCTTACTTTTTTGGCCCCGGCAACGACTATGCC
>DASSYU010000518.1:0-6168 GCA_035703125.1 Pseudolabrys sp.
CCTCGAACCAGATTTTGACAAGCTGCGTCACAACTATGTCCTCGCACGCGGCTGAATGCTTTCGGTGAGCTGGTCCGACCAAGGCGTATTGGCGGCGAGTGCGCGGCGCAGCGCGACGAAATCGACTTCGCGGCCGGTTTCGCGCGTACCCTCGTTGAAAGCGCGGAAGCCGGCCCGAGCCTCGGTCATCATGTTGAGGGCAAGCCAGTCACGCGCATTTTCTTTGTTATTGTTCCAGGCGTTGAGCTTCGGCTTGCGGAGTTCCTCAACCGTCTTCGTCGTACATTCGGGGAAGGTATAGAGGAGCTTGGTGCAAAGTGCTTCCACCCGCTCATCGAGGAGGCTGAGGTCGACCGTACCGCGTTTGAGCAGTGCCTGGCCTTCGGCAGCAGCCGCGCCCGTCTTGGGCTCGCCATGAACGATCCGCCCATACTCATCGAGGAATCGATCCGTCCATATTGTCGGATTGGCGACGAACTTTCCGTCAACTTTTAGCGCCGGCACGATCTCGCTGATGATGCCCAGGCGGTAAGCCTTGTGCGCCGAAAAAGGTTCGCAAAGCAGGCCTGACACCATCGCCTGCTCGCACCCGATCATATAGGGGAGGAAATCAGTCGCCCCGCCGATCGGGGCCGAACCATGCTTGGGGCCGGCTTGCCCGAACCGGGCGAGATCCTGTGCAATCGAAAAATCGCAGGCCATTCCAATTTCCTGGCCGCCGCCGATACGCATGCCGTTCACACGGCAGACCACGGGCTTGTCGCAGCCAAGAATTGCCGACACCATGTCGTTGAAGAGCCGCATGTACCCCCGGTATTCCTGGGGATTACCGGAATAATATTCCGCGTATTCCTTGGTATTTCCGCCAGTGCAAAAGGCTTTGTCGCCGGCGCCGGTAAACACCACGGCGACAACGTCGCGAGCGGTGCTTGCGGCGCGGAATGCCAGGATCGTCGCCTTCACCATATCGGTGGTGTAGGAGTTGAACTGACCTTGGTTGTCGAGCGTGATCCAGGCGTTGAATAGACCAGCCACGGGCTTTCCGTCCATTCCTTTGACCGGGCGTTTCTCGTACTGCACACCTTTCGAGATTGTCTGACGCGCGGCCTCAGCCACGAGATTATGATCCTTGGCCTCTAGTCTTTGGGCAGTGACAACGCGAGCTGCTTCGGCAGTCATGAAAAAATCCTCACGATGCAGGAACGAGTACGGCACGCCGCTTCAGAGCACCGGCGTGGGCCGCTTCGAACACCTGATTGATCTCGCTGAGCGGATGCTTTTCGACGAATGGGCTAACCTTGACGCGGCCGCTCATAACGAGCTCCAGCGCGGCAGGATAAAGATCGGGCGGGCAGCCCCAGTTACCGATCGCGCGGGCATGAAACGCCATCAGGTTCGAAAGTCGAACCTCGACCTTGTCCATGGTGAAACCAACGACTGCGAGGGTCGCACCATGATTAATAAGACTGAATGCGGTTTCCTGGCCTGCGCGCGTGCCGGAGCACTCGAAAATGATCCACTCGGTTTGGCGCAGGTTGTTCTTTTTAGCGAACGCTTGAATTGCTGTCTTAATGTCACGCGGCGCCATCTGCTTGGCGTTCAGTGTCAGCGAGGCGCCCTGCCCGGCAATTGCAGCAAGCTTTCCCTCGCTCACATCGATCGCGACAACGGTGCCGCCAAGGGCTGCGGCGATCTGCACGGCGTAGCCGCCAACGCCGCCGACACCATTGACGACAACGAGATCTCCTTTTGTGACGCCCGCCTGGACGACCGCCTGATAAGGCGTGGTCACCGCATCGGCGATCACCGAAAGATCGGCTAAGTCGATTCCAATTGCAGCGAGACGATCTTCATCAACGACACAGAGGCCACGAGCCGGCACGACGATATGAGTGGCAAATCCACCGTGAATATCGTTGCCCGGCATTTTCTGGTTTGGGCAGATTGTTGACTTGCCACGCAGGCAAGCATCGCATTGGCCGCACGGAATTACTGCCGGGATAATAACGGCCCGGTCCGTATACCAAAGTTCGTCCTTGCCGGTTTCGATGACGTGGCCGCTGATTTCATGCCCAAGGGTCAGCGGCAGTTCATGCTTGGTGCGCACACCGTCGTAGTAGTAGCCAAGATCGGTGTGGCAGACGCCGCAGCCGGCAATTTCTACCACTACTTCATTCGGGCCAGGCTTACCGAGCTCAAATTCCATCGGTACCAGAGGCTTACCCGCGCCCGTCATCATCCAACGAACCGGCTTGGCACCCATCAGATTGCCCTCCAATTGGTCGCTGAGCCCTGGGCGGGCACGGGTTCATTGTTAGTCGCCGGCTGGGGGCGGACCTTGATCAAGATCAAGGAAAAGCAAAAAAACGCATTCTAGTACTTAAATACATATTGGCGACCGAGCTCTAATCAGGAGACCTGGCCCCATGGGAGCTTCGCCGAGCATTTCGATTGCGGTTGTTGGCAGTGGCGGCGCCGGCGCTCTGACCACTGTGGATTCTCTACTCGAAACCGCCAGCGCGGCAGGATGGCATGGCCTGTTCACGCGTACCTTGGGACCGCAGATCCGCGGCGGTGAGGCAGCCGGTCTCCTTCGGCTGGCGGATCATCCCGTCGATTGTCTTCCTGATGAGTTTGACCTGCTCATCGGCATCGATTGGCTGAACGCTCACCGTTTCGGAGCTGAAATTAAAGCTGGGCCGGAAACCCTCGTGATCGGCGATCCGCGCGGAGGCGAGCTACCGCCAGTGGTAGCCCAGTCTGGGGCTCGCGTCGTTCAAGTCCCAATGAAGGAAATGGCCAAGTCCATCCCTGACGGACGGCCCAATATGATCGCTCTCGGTATCGTCAGCCGTTTGCTTGGTTTCACAATCGAGCAGGCGTTCGCACCGATCGAGAAGCGCCTTGCCAATAAAGGTAAGGCCGCAATCGAAGGAAGCCTCGCCGGAATTAAGGCGGGTTTCGGCGCAGCCGCAAACATCGAATTCAACAAACGGCCTGCCAAACCGGCTCCGAGCACCGCACGCAGGTGGTTGCTGTCGGGGAACGAGGCGACCGCGCTTGGCGCAATCCGGGGTGGCGTCCGGTTTGCTGCTGCTTATCCGATTACGCCTGCGACGGAAATTCTCGAATGGCTTGCACCGAACCTTACCAAGGTCGGTGGGGTCTTGCTGCAAGCCGAGGACGAACTCGCCGCAATCAACATGATTATCGGATCATCTTTTGGCGGCACGCCCGCGCTCACGGCAACGTCTGGCCCTGGACTCTCGCTGATGATTGAAGCCCTCGGCCTGGCCACCTCCGCCGAAATTCCGGTGGTGGTCGTTGACGTGATGCGTGGCGGTCCATCAACGGGCATCCCGACGAAATCCGAACAGGCCGATTTGAATATTGCCATCTACGGCCTTCATGGCGACGCGCCCCATCTCGTGTTGGCGCCGCAGTCGGTCGGCGACTGCATGTTCACGACACAATGGGCAACTTATCTTGCAGAAGCACTGCAAGTTCCGGCTATTGTCCTTTCCGACCAGTTCATGGGGCAATCACGCGCGGCCATCGAGCGCCCTGCTGACGTCGCATTCATTGGCGCGCGGGCAATCGCCACTGACATATCAGGAGCATACAAGCGCTACGCCATGGCATCCAATGGCGTATCGCCGATGTCAATTCCGGGAACGCGTGGCGGTCAATACACTGCCGATGGCTTAACTCATTCCGAGCGTGGGATACCGACGAGCGGAGCCACCGATCACAGCGCGCAGCTCGACAAGCGCCGCGACAAACTTGCTAACTTCAACTTCGGCGACCATTGGGCGAGCGTTGAAGGTACAGGCGACCTCTCGATCATCACATGGGGATCGCTGACCGGCGCAGCTCGTGAAGCAGCGCGACGCGTGGCTGCGGATGGTTTTGATGTCCGCGTGGTCGCGCCGCGCCTGCTGGCGCCTGTCCAACCGGAGCGGTTATCCGCCGCCCTCGAAGGAGTCGGACGCATCCTTGTCGTCGAACAGACGCACGGTGCGCAATTTCATCGATATCTGCGTGCGCATTACGATCTGCCGGCCCCTGTGCAAGTGCTTCACCGTCCCGGGCCACTACCCATTACCGCCGGTGAAATTCATCAAGCGATCGCGAACTGGAGGCGATGATGTCGAGTGCTGGAGCAAATCTTGCCTGCAAGCCAGCCGACTATAAGTCGGACATCCTGCCGATCTGGTGTCCAGGGTGCGGCGACTACCATGTGCTCATGTCGTTTACGCGGGCGTTCGCGCAACTAGGTCTGCCACCGGAAGAGATCGTCGTTGTCTCGGGCATTGGGTGCTCTTCGCGAATTCCTGCGTACACAAATTGCTATGGCTTTCACGGCGTGCACGGTCGTTCTCTCGCTCTCGCCGCGGGCCTGAAAGTGACACGGCCCGATCTCACCGTCGTGGTCGCGAGCGGCGATGGCGATGGCTATTCGATAGGTGGCAACCATTTCCTGCACGCCTGCCGCCGAAACATCGACATGACGTACGTCGTTATGGACAACCACATCTACGGCATGACCAAAGGTCAGCCCTCCCCGACCACAGAGCCGGAATTTGATACGGCGCTAGCACCAGGCGGCACCGGCGTGCGTCCATTCCACCCGTTGGTTGTCGCCCTCGCTTCCGGAGCGAACTTCATCGCCCGCTGTTTTTCGGGTGAACCTAACGAAACCGCGGATGTTCTGGTCGAAGCAATAAAACATCCGGGCTTTTCTTTTGTCGAAATCCTTAGTCCCTGCGTGACCTTCCGGCCTGACGAAAGGGCTTGGAAAGACCAAGTGCGCCCGGCGCCGGTCGCTGCGACCACAGACGCGGGCAAGGCGGCACGCCGACTCATGACCGATGATGGTTTCAACCTCGGTATTTTGTACCGCGGCAATCGCGCACCGTTTCAGTCCTCTGTCATGGCAAAAAACATTGACCTGTCGGAGCTCGAGAAGGATTTCGAACTATGAGCAAGGCGCCAGACAGTCCGAAAGTCTCCAACCTCAATGATTTGTTGGCAGTCGCCTATCAGATCGAAATTGACGCGGTTGACCGCTACAATTTGCTGGCCGACCAGATGGAAACTCACAACAACCCGGAGCTGGTGAAGGTCTTCCGTGATCTCGCTCGTGCCGAAGGTATTCACGGCGAGGAAATTCGTCGTCTCGCCGGCGATTTCGACGTCGTCAGCCACGCGCGCCAAATCGCAAAATTTGGCCGAAGCGATAGCCCGGAAGAGGCCGAACTCGCATCAGCACACTATATGATGACACCCTGGCATGCCTTACAGCTGTCACTGGCCGGGGAAAAGCGCGCGCTTGCCTATTTCACATCCATTGTGGAGACGGCGAAGGATCCAAAAGTCAAAGCGATGGCTGCAGAACTCGTCGAGGAGGAGGCCGAGCACGTCAATCTGGTCAATCGATTGTTGACCCGCTATCCGGCGCCGAGAGATTCGTGGGCGGACGACATGGACCCGCCTGTATCTCAGGAATGACATCTAGCGGATCTTGCCGCGCTCGTCTTTCACACGCACAGCCTTGCCCTGCGAACGCGGAACCTCGCCTTCTGCTTTGATGACGACCTCGCAGGTGACACCGATCAAAGATTTTATGTGGTGGACGACAGCCTGTGCCTTACGTTCGCGTTCGGTATTGCTCAGAGAGACCCCGGGAGCGAGCTCAACATCTACTGTCATTGCGTCGAGCGCTCCCTCGCGCGTCAACACGATCTGATAGTGCGGGGCGAGCCCTGGGAAGCCAACGAGCACTGCCTCGACCTGCGATGGATAAACGTTTACGCCTCGAATAATCAGCATGTCATCGTTGCGTCCGGTGACGCGCATGATGCGGACATGTGTCCGGCCACAAGCGCATGGCTCATTGCTAAGACGTGTAATATCGCGCGTGCGATAGCGGATCATCGGCAGCGCCTCCTTGCTCAAGGTCGTGATGACCAATTCGCCGGTGTCACCTATTGGCAAAGGCTGAAGCGTCTCCGGATCAATCGTCTCAAACAGGAAATGGTCTTCCCAACCGTGCAGGCCGGACTGGACGACATGACATTCACAGGCCACGCCAGGTCCCATGATCTCGGACAAGCCATAAATATCGACGGCTTTAACTCCGAGCCGAGCCTGGAGATCGTGTCGCAT
>DASSYU010000547.1:0-2404 GCA_035703125.1 Pseudolabrys sp.
CGGCCGTCGAGGCGCGGTGGCGTTCCAGTCTTCAAGCGGCCAAGCGCGAATGCGAGATTTTTCAATGTACGCGAAAGACCCATAGCGGGCGCTTCGCCGACGCGTCCTGCCGGGATTTGTTTTTCGCCGATGTGAATGAGACCGCGCAAAAAAGTGCCGGTCGTGAGAACCACCGCGCCGGCCGCAATTTCACGGCCATCCGCTAGCCGGATGCCGCTCGTGCGTCCCGATTCGATCAAAAGATCGTCGGCTTCCGCCTCGACTATTTCGAGGTTCGGGACGGCCCGGATCGCAGTCTGCATCGCGTGCGCATAGAGCTTCCGGTCGGCCTGGGCTCGCGGGCCACGCACAGCTGGGCCCTTTCGGCGATTGAGCACACGGAACTGAATGCCACCAAGATCAGCGATTCGGCCCATGAGGCCGTCCAAAGCATCGATTTCCCGGACCAAATGGCCTTTTCCAAGCCCGCCAATTGCGGGATTACAGGACATAGCGCCGATAGTGCCAAACCGGTGGGTTATAAGGGCCGTTTTTGCGCCCATACGGGCCGCCGCAGCCGCGGCTTCACAGCCGGCATGGCCGCCGCCAACTACAACGACGTCGAATCGATGCACCATCAAAACCCCGGATGGCACGTTTTAACGGACGCGCGGATGGGGGTCAAAACTACTGGATTTAATGAAAATGTTTCACGTGAAACATTGCCCAGGCATCCGCAACGAACCCCTTCAACATGCCGTCCACAGTCCTTTGTGGGAAACACGGCAATATATGGCCTCTCAATGCCACGGATCCCGGCGAGTCCCCGAAGTTATCCACAGCCTCATTTTCCGATGCAGAAGTCCCGGAAAATAACGTCGAGAACGTCGTCAACGTCGACGCGGCCAGTGAGGCGGCCCAGGGCGCGCGCAGCGAGCCGCAGTTCCTCGCCCAAGAGATCCTCTCGGCTCGCCAGGTCCGGCGCAAGCGCGCGGCGCAGGGCGGCCAGCGCGTCCTCCAGTGCACGGCGGTGACGTTCACGCGTCACCAGCGCGCTCTCGGCGCCGGCCAAAAATTTTCCCGCATAGCACTCCAACGCGTTCAACAACGCCTCGAAGCCTTCACCCGTCTTCGCTGAAATATCGAATTTCAATTCATTCAATGTGAATTCAAATTCACTTTTTTCTGTTAACGCTTTGTTAGCCATGTTTTTTAAAGGCTTATTAACCCGAACGCTCCGTTCACTTTTTCCTTTTCTTTGTATCCTTAGTTCACTTCTTTCATTAAGACCTTGATGCAAATCGATTTTATTACGGATAAGCCAAACCGGCGTGCGCCCGCTCTCCCCAGACGAAAGCCCATTCTCGTTAGGCGAGAGCTGAGTGGCGCGGCCGGCCTCGCCGCCTCCGAGAGGACGCGCGGGCATTCCAGCGCCGACACCGCGAGAGTGCGCAAAACTTCCAACCTCGTCACGCGACCGCAGCGCGCTTCCCACCTCATCATGCCGCAATGCGTCTCCGGCCTCGACGACCCACAGAATCAGATCCGCAGCCGCTGCGCGTTCGCGCGCGCGGCGCACGCCTTCAATCTCAACGGGATCGTCAGTCTCGCGAATGCCCGCCGTATCGAGCAGCGTGACCGGCAATCCATCAAGATCGAGATGCATCTCGATCACATCGCGCGTCGTTCCGGCATAAGGCGACACAATCGCTGCCTCGCGCTTCGCAATCCGATTGAGAAGCGTCGATTTGCCGGCGTTCGGCGGACCCGCAATGGCCACGACAAATCCTTCGCGCAGGCGCTCCCCGCGGTTGCCCTCTGCAAGCACTGACGCAATGTCGCCTTCGAGCGACCGGGCAATCCGCAACGCCGGCGTCACAAGATCCTGCGGCACGTCGGCCTCATCGGAAAAATCGATGCGCGCCTCAACCAGAGCAAGCGCCTGGATCAGTTGCGTTCGCCAGTATTCGGACCGATCCCTCAACGCCCCAGCCATCTGCCGGAACGCCTGGCGGCGTTGCCCTTCCGTCTCGGCCATCACCAGGTCGGCAAGGCCTTCCACCGCTGTCAGATCAAGCTTTCCGTTCTCAAAGGCGCGCCGGGTGAATTCGCCTGCTTCCGCCATACGCAAACCGTCAATTTGCGCCAGTGCCGCAAAGACCGCCGCGATGACGGCGTGGCCGCCATGCAGCTGAAGCTCCGCTACATCCTCGCCGGTTTCGCTTTGCGGCCCCGGAAACCAGAGCGCCAGTGCCTGATCGACGATCTCGCCATCGCGTCCGCGGATGCGTGCAAGCGCAGCCTTACGTGGATCCGGGATCCTGCCTATGAGCGCGTTGAGCGCATAGCCGGCCCGCGGCCCTGAAATCCGTACAACCGCGATGGCGGCGGGTGGCCGTCCCGAGGACAATGCGTAAATGGTTTC
>DASSYU010000068.1:0-6390 GCA_035703125.1 Pseudolabrys sp.
TCTGATCGGTTCACGCTTACCGTCCGTCAGATCGATAGTACCGGAGCCGGACCATTGACCTGCCAAGCGCTTAAATGGTGCTATGCTTTGCGCGTGGGACGGATCTGCAATGCAAACTGCAAGCGAGAGAAAAAGCGCGGCTATTCCCGCAAATTTTTTCAGCCAGCGCGATGGCGACACTCTGACAGGCGACCGCTTAAAATCGACGCAACAAAAACCAAGCATACCTGAGTCCCTCTTTGGAACGTGAAGGCATTGCCCCGGTTGACGTAAAACCATGCACGAAAATTGGGCCCAACACAATGTACGCTAAAATCTGCGCATCCATTGTCTTGATACAAATTCTTGGCGCCGCGGCCTTCGCGGCCAATGACCAGAAGCTGCCGGGACCACAGCCTTTCAACCCGTTCCAGGGCACGCCGGAAGAGCAGGCGGCCTGTGCGCCCGATGCGACAAATTTCTGCAAGGACGCCATCCCCGACACCTTCCGCGTTCTTGCCTGTTTGAAGGAGAACCAGCAACGCATCCGGAAGGTCTGCCTGAAGGTGCTCGAAGATCACGGCCAATAGCTAAAACCGCAATTTCCGAAAAAAGTCCGGGGCGTGGTTATGGAAGGCGAACAGCCGGCGTAAAAATCCGTGCCGTTCCGGGATGGCGTGAAGGGTCGTGAAGCCAAGGTCGGCACCATGGCCGCCGAGATAACCGCGATACTTGATGACAGCCCAAATAAGCGGATTCCAGCTATGCCAGATCTGCTCGGCCTCCTCCTGCATCAGCCCGGTGACCACTTCAGGGACCGAGCCGAACACTTCCGGCATTGCATTCGAGAGCTCGGTGTCTCGCAGGACGTTCCACTTGGACACGCCACCCATCATCGGCGACTTGATTGCGAAAACGACGCGCCCGATCCGCGTCTCTCTCGCCGCGAATGCACACATCGCGCAAGGCTCGACGGTCGAATAGAGCGCGCAATCAGACAAATCCTTGCGGCCAAGGATATGCTGCGCTTTCGAGATCGCGACCATCTCGGCGTGACGCGTTATATCCTCGGCTCGGGAGACCTGATTGGTTGCCTCCACCAGAATCTCCGCGTCGCGGCAAATCAGGCTGGCAAAAGGCATCTCTCCCTGCTCGATTCCTTTTGCCGAAAGGCCGATGCAGCGCTCCATCATCGCCTTATCGATGGCAGACCGATCACCGTTAAATCCGTTGGATTTTGAAATCATTCCGCTGGCTCAATAACAATCAAATCGTCTTTAGAATGAGGCGTGCGCCGATTGTGGTCCTCGACCGTCAACGGGTCTGAATCTTCTCAGAGTTGTCGCAATTTTCGAGTAGTACCCGACGAATTGCAGCACGGTCGCTCACAACCACAGCGCGTCCGATCGAGAGTTCCGATGCCACGACGGCCTGTTCGAAATACGCCTCGGTCCATGCTTCGAGAGGAATTCTGGCAAGCATGCAGAGAAATGGCCCCAGCGCCTCCACACGCGGCGCCGGCGGACGCAGTTTCGGCGGAAATAATATCGAGCACAACGGACTCCATTTGCCCCATAGACCAGCACTCGCCCGCAGCGACAGAACAACCGGCCTTGCAGTGAGTTCCAATATCCACAATCTTGGATTTGGAACACCGGAACAAGCCGCGATTTCAGCTATTTTTCAGGTGTAAGGAAAAGCCCATCTTCGCAAAAATTCAGGTGTCTTCGCACGTGACAAACCGAACAAACCCAGCGACCGGCAAATCATGGCCAATCCTCGCGGCCGTCTTGTTTTGGCTGTCTATCGGCAGTGCCGCGCATTCACAGCCTGCGACCCCATCCACACCGGCGCCCACCGGCGAGTGGCTGGTCGCCGACCGCGTAGCACGAATCAAGATCGTGGATTGCAGCGGTCATCTTTGGGGTGTGGTGGCATGGGAAGCGCGGCCCGGCGGCACCGATATAAGAAATCCCGATCCGCAATTGCGAAGTCGCCCTACGCTGGGCATGCCCATCCTCCTCGATATGACTCCCACTAGGCCGAACAAATGGGAGGGGCAGGTCTACAACTCGCAGAACGGTAAAACTTATTCGGCCAGCATCACCCTTTCCGATCCGAACACGCTACGCATCCAGGGCTGCGTATTGGGCTTTCTGTGCGGAGGCGAAAGCTGGACCCGCGCCGATACAAACGACACCGTCGGCCGGGCACCCACGCAACCTCCGGCGAAGCCAGCGCCGGGCGGCCGCAAGACGGCGACGCCTTCGCCGGCTGACGACGTATGCTCACGGGTCGTCGGCGCCGCGAGGCTTCCCCATGAGCGCGGGTTGAAATAGCACCGCGGCGGCCAACGTACACACCAACGACAGTGCGAGCAGCTTGCCCATGCTCGAGGTGCCGGGATGCTTCGAAAGCCAAAGGCTTCCAAATGCCGTCGCCGTCGTGAGCGCACTCCAAATGACGGCGCGGGTGAGACTTGACTGCAGCAGGTTTCTCCGTCCCGACCGCCAGGCCATGATGTAGTAGATCTTGAAAGCTACGCCGACGCCGAGCAGCAGCGGCAGCGCGATGATGTTCGCAAAATTGAGCGGCATGCCGATCAGGACGCAGATTTCCAGCGTCACGACCCCGGCGAGCAGAAGCGGCACGAGGGTCAGCAGCACGTCGCCGAAGCGGCGCAGAACGATCCAGAGCAAGATAGCGATCGAGACCAGCGCGTAGAAACCTGCTTCGAAGAACGCCCTGACGACGGTGTGGCTCGACTCGAGAATCGAGATCGGGCCGCCCGTGCCGTTGGGATAGACGGCGAGGACCGCGCGCGCGAAGCCCCTCAAGACCTCGGTGTCATCGGTATTCCCTTTGGGGGACGCTTCGACGCGCGCCCGGCCGTCAGGCGTTACCCAAAGTCGCCTGAGCGACTGCGGCAAATTCTCTTTGGTGACGCGCTGGGCAGTCAGAAATCCACGCAGCTGGGCAAGACTGGTCTGCAGCGGCACGACGAAAGCGGTCTGGGCCCGAGTCCGCGCCCCTTCGTCGGCCTGCGCCAATTTCAACGCGTTCGCGGCAAGCCGCCTGGCGGCATCGGCGCCAGGGCCCGCGGCATTGCCGGCGATCTTATTGAACTGATCGGCCATACCGTTCAGCGCGGCGATATTTTCGGCACCGGTCGGAGGCTTGCCCGATGCCGACGGCTGCAGCGACTGTCCCAGGCGGCGGCTCAGATCCTGGATAATCGCCAGCTTCTTGTCCTGATCCTGCGGCACGAAATCCAGCAGCGTGGAACCCTGCGAGACCTCCGGCAATTTCTGCAGTTTTTCCGCGGCGGCGGCCGCTTCGTCCACGGACGGCAGGATAATGTTGACTGAATTGACGCCTGCGCGGGGGTCACCGCCAAGTTCGAGCAAAGTCGAAATCGATTCTGTTTGGGTGCTGCGCAAATGGATGGGATCGAAGTCGAACGTAAGATAGTAGAGCAAAGGCGATCCCAGAAGCGCGACGGCGAGCGTTCCGACGATGACGGGGATACGATAGGTCTCCAGAAAACGGTCGACCGGCGCCAGCATGCGGTATCCGATTTGTTCGGACTCGCCCTCTGGATTGAGCAGCGTTATCAGCGCCGGCAAAAGCGTGATGCTGGTGGCATAGGCAATCAACATTCCCACGCCGGCAATTTGCCCCAGTTCGGAAACTCCGCGGTAGTCGGTCGGCAGAAAAGACATGAATCCCGCAGCGACAGCCGCTGCGGCGAGCGTCAGTGGTACGCCGATTTTTTCGGCAGCCCGCGTCAGCGCAGAGTGGAGCTTCGGCACATCGTGGCGTTCCGCACGGTATCGCACCGCGAATTGGATGCCGAAATCGACACCAAGACCCACGAACAGGACGGCGAACGCAACCGATATCATGTTGAGCGCACCGACCATGGCTAGGCCGAACGCGGCCGTCAGGCTCAAGCCGACAAACAGGTTGATGATCACCGCGATAATGATGCGCGGCGACTTCAGCGCCAGCCACAAGATCGTAAGAACGATGATGATCGTCCCGATGGCATTCTCGAGAGCGCCGTCCTGGACGCTGCCGAATTCCTCGTCCGCCATCGGCACAGAGCCGGTCAGACGCACGCGCGCCTGATACTTGTCCCTAAGCTGAAGCTCGTTCGCGATCCGGCGGATTTCGTCACTTGAGGCTTTACCGGGCTGAAGCGCCGAAAAATCCAAAACGGGATGCACATCGATAAAATGGCGCAAGTTATTCGGCTTTGGATCCTCGCCGTTGAGCATCGATAGCCATGAGAACGATGCCGGGCGATTGGCCAGGACATCCTCCACCGTCGTCGACGCCATGGACAACGGCCGGGCCAGCGCATCGAGCGTCACCATCTTGTTCTGCACGCCGATAAGCCCGAGGGAGAGCGCGCGCGTCAGCCCCCGCAGACTGGGATCGCTGGCCAGCGTGCCAATCAGCGGAGCCGCCTGCCCCAGCCCCTTGGCGAAGTTCGCTACATCCTCAGTCGGCCTGAACAACAGGCCGTTGCGCGCAAAAAATTCGCTACCCTCGATATCATCGACCGAATGGAAGAGCCGCGGTTCAGCCTTCAGGCGGGTGACGAGATCGGCGCTGGCACGGGCGGCAAATTCGGCGGTGGGGGCATTGACCACGATCAGTGTCGACCCGAAATGACCGGGGAAGGCCTTCTCGAATTCGGCCTCGCGTTTGCGCCAATCGAGTTCGCGCGATATCAACTTGTTGATATCGGTCGTAATGGCGAAATGACGCACTGAATAGACGCCACTGATGGCGCTGCCGATTATACCTAAGGCTATGATCGGCCAAGGAAATCGGATACAGAGGCGAACGATAGAGGTAACCCATGACGCTAACATGCGTGCTGCGGCCCTCCGAACACAAAGAAGCCCCTATACCCGGTCAACTGGGTCATTTATCCAATACCTTCAATCCGGAACTTTTGCTCTTGTCATTGATTGACGCTGACTAGAAAATTCATGGCAGGCTGGCAAAGCGCAAATTGGGCGACAGAAGTAATTCCGTGGGGATCTGCCAAGACCTCTGTGCCTCCGTTCAATCGGGGAAGGGTAAGTAAAGCATGACGGCGCCCAGTGACGATTCCTTGAATCAATCAAATCCCTCCATCCTCGACTCAATCAAGAGTCCTGCTGATCTACGCCGTATCAATGCGCGGCACCTCCAGCAGGTTGCCGATGAATTGCGCGCTGAAACGATCAATGCGGTCGCAGTCACCGGCGGTCATCTCGGCGCGAGCCTCGGCGTCATCGAACTCACAGTGGCCCTTCACTACATTTTCGACACGCCCAATGACAAGTTGATCTGGGACGTCGGTCACCAGGCCTATCCACACAAAATTTTGACCGGCAGGCGTGATCGCATTCGCACCCTGCGCACCGGCGGCGGCCTGTCCGGATTCACGAAGCGCTCCGAGAGCGAATACGACGCCTTTGGCGCAGCGCATTCCTCGACCTCCATATCCGCCGGACTGGGCATGGCGGTGGCGCGTGACCTTTCCGGCGAGAAACATAACGTGATCTGCGTGATCGGCGACGGCGCGATGTCTGCCGGCATGGCCTATGAGGCCATGAACAACGCCGGCGCGATGAACCGGCGCCTCATCGTTATCCTGAACGACAACGAAATGTCGATCGCTCCACCCGTCGGCGCGATGTCCAATTATCTTACCCGGCTGCTATCGAGTCCGATGTACATGTCGCTGCGCGGCATCGGAAGACAGTTTGCCGATCACCTGCCGAAATTCTTCAAGGAGAAGGCATCGCTCGCGGAAGAGCTTGCCCGTGGTTTTGTCACCGGCGGCACCTTGTTCGAGGAGCTCGGCTTTTACTACATCGGCATCGTCGACGGTCATGATCTCGAGCAGCTGTTGCCAGTGCTGGAAAACGTCCGCGACGCCGACAACGGACCGTTCTTGGTGCACGTGCGCACGCAGAAGGGAAAAGGCTACGCACCTGCCGAGGCGTCCAAGGACAAGTATCACGGCGTCGTCAAGTTCGACGTCCCGACCGGCAAGCAGCACAAGGCCGCCTCGAACGCGCCTTCTTACACGAAGGTGTTCGGCGAAAGCCTGGTCAAGGAGGCCGGGAAGGACGACCGCATCGTCGCCATCACGGCCGCAATGCCGGGCGGCACCGGTGTCGACATTTTCGGCAAGGCATTTCCGGATCGCACGTTCGACGTCGGCATCGCCGAACAGCACGCCGTCACATTTGCCGCAGGCCTTGCGACACAGGGCTACAAGCCGTTTGTCGCGATTTACTCGACCTTCCTGCAGCGCGCCTATGACCAGGTCGTGCACGATGTCGCCATTCAGCAATTGCCGGTGCGCTTCGTACTGGACCGCGCCGGCCTCGTCGGCGCCGACGG
>DASSYU010000214.1:0-5313 GCA_035703125.1 Pseudolabrys sp.
TATACCCGATGCTGCGCCAGCACGCGTACTGATCGGGACGACAGCTCAATAATAATCGAGACGGCCGGTGTAGAGGCTTGAGGACGACGCGACGCTTACGCCGTTCGAGCGCGCACCCTGGAATTTCTCCTGCGAGCTGAAGTCGCCCGCCGGCGCGGTTGACGCAAACGACGCCTGTGCCTGGTCCGGTTGACCGATCGGCATGCCTTTGGCCTTGGCGGCATAATAATATCCGGCCGCGTAGTAGTGCACGGCGCGATTGGAATTTCCGCCGGCCACGCGATAGGCGCCGGCGAGATACTTCACCGCGTAAGTCATATTAGTATCGGCATCGAGCAGTCCGGCGGCGGTGCCGGTGTAGCCCATCGCCCGGGCGGTCGGCAGCTTGATCTGCATCAGGCCGTAATTGCCCGCGCTGACGACGCGCGGACGGCCGCCACTCTCACGCTTGATGACTCGTCTCACCAGGTCTTCCGGGACGTTGTTCGCGGCGGCATGGCGGGCGATCATTGCATCGAGATTACCGTTGGCATCGCTCACGATACGCTGCTTCTGCGCGGACGCCGGCGTAACGGCGGCGGCAAGCGCAACCAGAATCGTTGTCAGGCTGAGGGTGCGAATCATGTCGGCTCCGGTGTTGCAGTTCTACGCGTTGTGGGGGAAGTGCGGCTTGTCATGTGAAACTCGGGCAACTTTGTGACCGCAACGTCATTCGTCCCCGTTAGTTCCATCACGATTGGCTTCGTTCTGTGCTCAAATGCCGTTAATGGCGATTAAATCATCCCAACGTCGGGCAGGAGGACTCAAATGACTGATTCGCTGGAAGACCGCGTGCGCGCGGTCGAAGACAAACTCGCCATCTTTCATCTCATCGCCAGTCATCCGCCCGCCGCCGACACCGGGACCGACCGCTACTATCGCGAGGCGTTCGTTGCAGACGGCGAGATGGATCTCGGCGGCGGCAAGGGTGCGCGAGGCAACGACACGATCGGTGCCCTGGTGAAAACTCCCGAGCACCAAGCCGCGATTGCCGGAGGCCTTTGCCACTTCGCCGGGCTGCCGCGCGTCGAGATCGACGGCGACAGCGCCGTGGCGGTCTCTTATCTGCAGATCATCACGCCCGACCGGCAGGCCGCGCCACGCGAAGTGCCAGGCCACGGCAGCACGACCGGCTTCCGCATCCACCGCGTCGGGGCGAACCGCTGGGAGCTCAAGCGCGGTAAGGACGGCTGGAAAGTCGTGCGGCGTACGCTGCGTCCGCTCGACGGCACCGGCGACGCGCAGGCCTTGCTGCGCAAGGCCATCGCGTCCTAATTTTGCGCAGCAAACAATAACGACGGGGGAATTGAAGATGCCGAAGGCCTATTGGGTGGTGACTTATCGCTCGATGAAGAATCCCGACGCCTGGAAGGCCTATGCCAAGCTCGCGCGGCCGGCGATCGAATCGGTCGGGGGGCGTTTTCTAGCGCTCAACAATCCGGCGAAGACCTATGAGGCGGGCCTCAACGAGCGCGTGGTGCTCGTCGAGTTCGACAGCCTCGACAAGGCGCTCGCCTGCCACGACACCCCTGCCTACAAGGAGGCGCTCAAAGTGCTCGGCACCGGCAATGTCGAGCGCGACATGCGCGTCGTCGAAGGAAAATAGCGTCTCTCGCTCACCAGTCGGCGAACGGAAAGCGCTTGTGCGCGGCGGCGGCCTGCTGCTGGGCTTCGGCAAAAACTTCGATTGCAAGATTGAAATAGGAAATCACCCGCGCAAGGCCGGCAAGCGGCGGCACGATCGGTGCACGGATTGGCAATGTGGTCATTTCTTTAATTCTCCTTTTTGTGTGTTGCGTTATCGCGTCGAGAAAAAGCGCCGCTCGATCTCGCGCTCGGTCTCGTCGGTGAACTTGCCGTTCTGCAGGTAGCGGGCGATCTCGCGCTCGGCCGCGCGCTGACGCGAAACATACATCGCGTGCGCCAGCCGGCGGAAAAAGCCGGTACGCTTTCGTTCTGGTTTGTCCGTGACGAGGTCGTGCGTGGCGCCTGTATACGGGACGTAGGCCATGGAACATCTCCCTTGATTGGGTTCGACGACTCCACAGGCGTTTCCCGTTTCTTCTTGTTGTTGCAATGTAGATAGGCCCGTTCGGCCGCATGCAGTAGACGCGGCGCAACATACGTTCCATGCGCCGGTATCATGCGGAATGTCGCGCGCACGTCGTAAATGCGTGCATCTGATTTAAAATGCGGCGCGGCTTGCCTGCGGATGTAGCAATTGACGTGCGCGTCACATCTCCGCCGCAAAGCCGCAAACTTTGGTTAACCGCCGCAAAAATATGGGCGCGGAGGCCGCGCCCATATCCGAGAGCCACGCGAAGCCCGATGCACCGCGACGCCCCTACTTCCTTTCGCCACCGCCGCCAACGCTGGCTCCGCCTCCGGCATTGCCGCCGACGGACGGGTTCGCGTTCCCGCCGCCCTGTATTCTCGCGCCGCCGCCGCCGGATTGCACATCGGCGCCGCCACGGCCGGTCGTGCTTCGCACGCGCGTATTGCTCTCGCCTCGCACGCGGGTATTGCCCTCAATGCCCGGGCCGGTCGTGGCGCGGCTGCGGCTGCGTGTCTCGACGCTGGTCCTGCTGCGTGTGGTCGAGCCTGACTCGACTCCGATGCGATCGCCACGGCGATGATCCTGCCAATTGCCATGGCGATGATGCCGACGCTCATAGGGGCCGTAACTCCAGCTGTTCCAGCCGTAGACGCCACCCCAGCCGATGCCCTGGCGCCATGCGAAGCCGCAGCGGTACCAGCCTGGCCCATGCCAGCCCTCGAAATAGAAGCAATAACGGCGGCCTTCGTGCACGTAAACGCGCACGGCCACCGTGTCGACCAGACCACTCTCGATGCCGTTCAGGGGATTGACGGGAAAGCTTCCTGCATTTGCCTGTGTCGCAACCAGCAAAGCTCCGGCTGCAACCGCCAAGGTCAGCGCCCTCATGGGGGTATCCTCCTGTCGTCCCCCGACGCAATGCAACGTGCGGATTTTCTGTTGGTTCCGTGCAGTGTCCGTCAGGCCGGCCGGCTGGCTGGTTGGCGGCCCCAGGCGATGCCGTTGCCCCGGAGGCGGAAACCGAATTTGGAGAGAAGCACCAGGCAGCCATAGGCGAGTTGCAGTCGCCGCAGCGGTGAGAGGAACCTGTGCCGATCGTAGAAGTCGCCGGCCAGCACCGTGATCAGCTCGTGCCGTGTATTGAAGAGATCGAAGGACGAAACCAGCAGGTCGCGCAGGATCGGCGCATTGATCCGGTAGATCAGCCACGACAGCGACGTCAGGCTGAGGCGGATCTTGAGCTCATAGTCGCGCACGACGCGCTCGCGCGGCTGTTTGCCCTCGAGCAGGCTTTCGACCGCGATCGCCGCGAAGGCTGCGCTGCTCATGGCCATCATTACCCCGCTCGAAAACAGCGGATCGATGAAAGCCGCTGCATCGCCGACCAGAATGTGGTTGTCCCCCACGTAAGAATGAGAGTCGTATGAGTAATCGGCGCAGGCGGTCAGCGGGCCGAGCGGCGCGGCATTGGCCATATGCGCGGCAAGGCTTGGGGTTGCCGCTACCGCTTCGGCGAAAAGCGCTCATGACGTCGTCGGGCAGGGGAATCATCCAGAACCAGCCGTGATCGAACAGGTAGACCGTGATCATTCCCGCTTTGTCGCCGGGCCGGCGCGGAACATTGCGGAAATGGCCGAACACGGCCGCCGTGTTGTTGCGCTTGTCGATCCGCTTAAGTCCGAGCTGCCCCGAAAGCAGGGTGTCGCGCCCCGGTCGCATCGACCAGAAAACGCGGCAACCATCCCGCTTTGCTTCCCTTTTTATCGACGGCCGTAATGCGCGGCCCCTGGCCTTTATCGAGCGCGACGTCAGTGACGCGCACCTCCTCGCGCACTTCGGCGCCAAGCCGGCGGCTGGTGTCAAGCAGCAGTCTGTCGAACTCCGCGCGCCGGACCTGGTAGCTGTGACCGACGCTCAGATACGGGTTGTTCTGAAAAACGGAATGTGCCCACCGCCCCGTGCTTGTCGGAGACAAGCTCCGCACCCGGCTTGTACACGCCGATCCGCTCGATCTCCTCCGCAACGCCGAGCCGCTCGAACAATGGCAGATTGAGCGGCAGCAGCGACTCCCCGATATGGAAACGCGGAAACCGCTCCTTCTCCAGAACTACAACGTATCTCCGCTGCTGCGCGAGAAGAGACGCGACGGTGGATCATCGCATTCTGAAAGATTGTTCATGATGGCAACGCATTTTACCGGAACTCCAATTGAGTTGGTCGGGTTTCCGAGACACTCGCCACCTTGTGATCGTCACGCGACCCCGGTCGCGTGAAAAAAGCAGCAATACGGGAACGTAATCGTGCGTGCATCCGTTTCCTCCTGATTGAATGTGACGGCTGAATCGTCACAGAACAACGACCAGAGAGGAACTATCAATGAAACGCAGTGTGAAAACGTTATTGATGGGGACAGTCGCGCTGATGGCAGGTGTGGGCCTGGCATCAGCCCAGGGCATGCGCGACGGTCCCGGCAGCGCGAGCGATCGCGGTGCCCCATCATCTAAAACCTCATCCGATCAGATGACACCGGGCGCGTCAGGCGAGAAGAAAGGCGCGGCCGAGCGAGGCAAGAGTGAAAAGAGCGAAACACGCGGCCAGGCACAGCGAGGCCCGTCCGACAAGGATATGAAGGGCCAGGCAAAGAGCGAACGGCCCGACCGATCCACCACCGGGCAAGGCGCGTCTGACAAAGACGGGCCGAAGAGCAAGAGCTCGGCCAAGCCTGCAGAAAAGCCTGCAGAAAAATCTACCACGGGCCAGGCGGCCAAGGAATCGGCCAAGGACAAGGCCGATACCAAGAGCTCGGCCAGCAAGAAGGACGAGAGGTCGACAACTGGTCAGGCTTCGAAAGACAAGACCGAGAAGTCCGGCCAAGGCTCCTCTGACTCAAAAGCCTCGTCTGACAGCAAAGCCGACACAAAGGCCTCGTCTGACAGCAAGTCTCAGACGCAGCCAATGAACCGGCAGTCGCAGGATCCGAACGCTGCCAAGCAGAACCAGACGACCGGTTCATCCACGCAGAGCAGCAGCACGACCGAGCAATCGAGCACGAACGTGCGATCGCAGGCCGGCGTGCCGGTCAGCGCGCAGCAGCGCACGACCATTCATCAGTCCGTGCTGTCGGCACGTAACGTTCCACGTGTCGATCGGGTGAGCTTCTCGATCCGTACCGGCACCGTCGTGCCGCGCGATGTGCGCATCGTGTCGGTGACGACATT
>DASSYU010000271.1:0-11823 GCA_035703125.1 Pseudolabrys sp.
CCGATCTTCAGCAAAACCAGGAACAGGCCGAGACCGACAAGTCCGAGTGCGACCAGCCCCAGCGGCTCTAGCCCGCGATAGCGAAGACTAGCCACCGCCGTGAACAGGAATAGCCCGCTACCCATACCGCCGCAGATAAAATTGCCGGCCGCTTTCCAGTCCCAATGCTGTTGTTGCGACGGTTCAACACCGCGGGTACGCAATTGTCCACTGGGCACTATGTTTCCGGCCGCAAGGGCGTCGGACTCTTTCTCCGGGTCGTTCGCCTTGCCGTAGAGATAGTGGAAGCCTGGATCGGTTCCGAGCTCCGCGTGCATGCGGAAATTGCGCTGTTCACGCAACAGCCGTGAGACGTTGCTGTCCGGATCGTCGACGTCGCCGAAATGCAAAGCATCCGCGATGCAGGAATTGACACATGCCGGCGTCGCTCGAGGATCAATCCCCGGCGTGAGGCCGTTTTCGATTCCAAAATCCACCCTATCGGAGCAGAAGGTGCACTTTTGCGCAACGCCAAAGCGGGTCGAATCAAAACGCTCAATCTCGTTCTGAGTGGCCGCATCATAAGCAAAATGCTGCTCATGAACGAGGAACCGTGCCTGGTAGGGACAGGCGACCTCGCAATAGGCGCAGCCGATGCAGAGATCGTAGTCGACTGTCACGATGCCGTCCGCGCGTTGGCGCGTTGCTGTTGTTGGACAAACATGCATGCAAGGTGGATCGGCACAGTGCTGACAACCGACCGGAACGAATATACGGCTGACGTTTGGATAAGTGCCCGCCTCGATATCGAGAACCTTGCGCCACTGCACTGCCGGTGATGTTGCGTTGGCGTGCCGGCACGCCGCAGTGCACGTCTGACAGCCGACGCACCGTTCAAGATCGGCCACCATGGCCCAGCGTGTCATACTGCGCTCTCCAAGCGTCTTATCTTGACCTTGACGAGATCGGCGCTCGAGCCGGTTGCGTCGGTTAGATCGAGCAGCATGGGCACCAGGGCATTCATGCTCGGAGCATGGAAATCCTTGGCGAAGGGCGTTGCCCAATGATCGAACTGACCGATCATCAGCAGCGTGTCGGGACGGATACCCTCACACAACATGACCCGCCCCTTCGTTTCATTAAGCGGCGATCGCACCTCCACGATATCGCCGTCGGCGATCCCCAGACGCTCCGCGGCGCCATGGTTCATAACAACATTGCCGTGACCAGCGACGTTGTCCGCTACTTCTTTGATAAGCTGGATGCCGACGTTGCCGCCCCAGGAGTACTGCATGCTGCGAGCGGTAATGAGCCAGAACGGATAGTCGGCAATGCGCACCGAATAGTGCTTCGCCAGCGCGTTTTCCCATAAGGCGTTGAGGTCATGCCAGCGGGGCAGCGCCTCATATTCGCCGAGTTGCTTGTCCCACCAATGAATGCCTTGTTCATGCAACCGGCGGCCAAGCTCCTTACCGATGCGAAACAGCTGCTCCTGGTAAGGCTGTTCGAAGCGCAGTCCTTCTGCGACAAGTTTTGGATATAAGTACCACTGCAGCCGTGGGAACGGCTTCACGCGGAATCCGTGCTCGTGGAACCACGCCAGTCCTTGAGATTCGGCGCCATCGGTGATTTCCGCGCTGGCGGCCCGGCAACTCGCGTCCCAGATCGTCTCGACATCGTGAACTTTTTCGGGCGCGAGCGAAAAGTCGTAGTTTTTCCCGGAAAGTCTGATGCCGGCGGCACCGCGGTTGATGGCCGAATTGTAAGCCTCAAGCAGACCGGTGCGACGCGCGAGCTCGGTCGCTATCCAAGTGAAATCCTTGGCCTCTCCTTGCGGCGGCACTGCCGGCGCACGGAGCGCAAATCCCTGGTGGTCCCAGAATTGCTCAACGTATTTAGTTCCGCCGATGCGCAGTAATTGCAGACCTTCAAGATCGGTACAGTCCGGCAGCAGGACATCGGCAACATGGTTTGTCTCATCGCGCGTGTAGGCAAAACAGACCACAAATGGAAATTTCGCCATCGCGTTGCCGACAGCTTTGGTGTCCCAAAACGAAATCGCAGGATTCGTTCGATAGACAAACCAGACGTCCGGCGGTGAAGCGTCCGGCAGTTTGTCGAAATGTTCGCCCTGCATCATCCAGGCAAGATGTGTCGGGCCAAGGGCCTGACTCCAGGCCGAGTCGGCGACCAACGGCACCAATGTCCGGTGCGCGCTGCGCGCGGTTGGACGCGAGATCCATTCGGCTTTGCTGGTCGGATTCATCGGGTACTGCATGAAGCCATCGGGACCCGGCTTCACGCTTGACCAGCGATTGTCGGCCGGCCGGTTGAGTCTGACCGTCGTGCCAAGCGTGCTGCCCGGCACCTCCAACGCTCCAAACAGGCATCCGATGAGTGTGCGTGCCCAGCAGCATTCGTACCCGCCCCAGCCGTTGTTGACGGTCTTTCCGAGCGAAATCGAAACCGGCCGTAAAGGCAGGGTCACGCCCTCAATATCAATTGTTTCGCCCACGCGCGCATGGTCGACAAATTCATTGGCGACACGACGGATGGTAGCGGCCGGCACATCACAGACCGTCGCCGCCCATTCCGGCGAGTAATCTCTTAGGTGGGTAGTGAGATGAACGAATGCAGGCCTGACGGTCACCTTTTCGTGCAAGATGACCGTATCGTCGGCATCCAACTCGACTCCATCGACGACGAACGAGCCTTCCAACACTGGATCGACATCGGCGGCATCAAACGGAACCGCACGACCGGTCACGCTGTCGATCATAAGTGGTTTGCGGGTCGCGAGGTCGCGCATGAACAGACCATTCGGTCCGACCAGGTAAGGCGACGACGTACGGTGCTTGAGAAACGGAATATCCAGGCGTTCACGCCGATGTTCGTGCAGGAAGACATGGATCATCGCAAACAGAAACGCCGAATCGGTTTTTGGCTTGATCGGAATCCATTCAGCCGAGCACGCGCCCGTTACCGAGAGGTGCGGCTCGATCTGGACGCGTTTCATGCCTCGCTTGCGAGCGTCGGCGTGCCGCTTTACGCCACAGACACCGCCGGACGCTTCGACATTGGCTCCGAAGGAAACAAGATACTCACAAAGCGGCGTATCCGGTGAAACCGTGAAGCCCCTGTGCCAAAGCTCGCCATAGAGATGCTCGGAGTGATAACACTTCACGCCTTGGCCAGAGCCAAAGCTCATGTCGATCGGACCCCATGCCGCCAAGAACGCGGGCAGCGTTCCCATATAGGCCGTAGGTGTGCCGCCGCCGCCAAAACTCGCAGCGACACGCGGATAACCTGTTTCGTCGGTCAGCCCCGCAGCCCGCGCGGTATTCAGCTTGTCGGCGACCAGAGATAGCGCATCCTCCCAGGAAATGCGCACGAAGCCTGGGTCCTGGTCACGACCCTTCTTCGGATTCGTGCGCTTCATCGGATAGAGGATGCGATGGGGATTGTAGGCCTTCTGCACCAGACCGAACGCCTTCACGCAGGCTTTGCCGCCGGCCGGATGAACAGTCGCCGCGTCGAAATTCGGGGTAACTTCTGTTGCGATCCCGTCCTCGACGCGGACTTTCAACAGATCGGGGCCAGCAACACACTGGTAGCAATAGGTCGAGACAGTTCGCTCGTCGTGCGCGGACTTGTCCGGCATGTTGGTTATCCCGACTCTGCGAGCTTGCCGGCTTTCGCCTTTAAGCGCTGGATGGTCTTGTTGACGTCTACGACGAAACGGCCATGCGTCCCGCTACTGATCTGTTCGACGTTGTCTTTGGCCGATATGTCGAACACGACCTTGCGACCGTCGACCGCAGTCACGGTAACCGTGATCTCAACGGACATGCCGAGCAGCGTCGGCGCAAGATGCTTGATTGCGATGTCAGTGCCGACCGAATCCTCTCCCGCATCGGCGTGATCGAGAATCAATTGCCGGCAGGTCATTTCTATATCGCGCACCAGATAAGGCGTGCCGTAAACGCGCCCTTCCTCACCCATAAATCCGATAGTACGGTCACTATCGATTTCGATGCGATTGGTCCGCGATAATCCCGGACGAAGGCTTTCCTTCACCAGTTTCTCCTACCCATAAGAATTCAGCCAAGGTGCAACTATAGTCATTTTCACCTGCTCGACTTGACCAAGGTCAATTCCCCCAGCGTTTTTAGATGCCTAGATAGGCCTCGCGCACGCGACGGTCCAACTGGATTTCGGCTGCAGACCCACTCAACGTGATTTTTCCGGTTTCCATGACATAGGCGCGGTCCGCGATCGACAGCGCGGCGCGCGCATTTTGTTCCACCAGCAAAATCGTCAGGTTGTCGTCTTTGAGCGTCCGAATTGCGGATAGTACTTGGTCAACCAGGTTTGGGGCCAAACCCATTGACGGCTCATCCAGTAACAGCAGCCGAGGCTTCGCCATCAGCGCTCGACCGATTGCAAGCATTTGCTGCTGTCCGCCGGATAAAGCACCCGCCGGCATATCCCATAGCGCTTCCAGCATTGGAAACAGCGCGCAAACACGTTCGAGCTCCTTTTTGAGATCGCCATCGCGGTGCAACCACGCACCAAGCATCAGGTTGTCCTTGACCGAAAGAGGTTCGAAGATTTGTCGGCCTTCTGGTACTTGTGAGATCCCAAGGGCGACGCGCACATGCGCAGGCCGTTGCCCGATTACCTCGCCTTCGTAGCGTATGATCCCCGCAGTGATGGGTTGCACACCTGAAATCGCGTGCATCAATGTTGTTTTGCCGGCGCCATTCGCTCCGATCAGCGTGACAATCTCGCCCGCATCGACGTGGAGCGTCACGCCGTGCAAGACCTCAATGCGGCCGTAGGCGCTCTTGAGGTTTTCAATCGAAAGCACGAATCGCCTCCTGCGAACCGTGAATGCCCAGATAGGCCTGGATCACTGCCGCGTTGGACCGCACTTGTTCAGGGGTACCTTCGGCGAGCGTTCGGCCATTTGCCAGCACATGAACGCGATCGGAGATGTTCATAACCAAACGCATGTCATGCTCGACCAACACGACCGTGATTCCGTCCTTAACGATGGATCGAATGACGGCATCGATTTCCTGAGTCTCAACGGGATTGCAGCCGGCCGCAGGCTCATCAAGCAACAGCAACGAGGGCTCAGTCGCGAGCGCGCGGGCTATTTCAAGACGCTTGAGCGCGCCGTAGGCAAGCGAGCTTGCAGAGCGTTCTGCAAAATCGGCAAGGCCAACACGAGCAAGCGCCGCTCGCGCTGCTGCATCCGTTGCCTTGTTCTGAAGGGTAACCGCCGGCAAATGCAGCAGATCAGCGAGGATGCCGGTCCGCTCATGACGATGGCGGCCAACCATCACATTTTCGAGAACGGACATCCGATAAAATATCTGCAGATTTTGAAAAGTGCGCGATAACCCTCGCCGCGCAAGTTCGTGAGGCGCAAGACCCGTCGCCGTTTGACCGGCGAGGCGAATGCTCCCGTCGTCCGGCGTGTAGATCCCCGAGACCAGGTTGAACAGGGTCGTCTTGCCAGAGCCATTTGGTCCAATGATCGAAAACACCTGACCAGACTCGACAGCGATATTCACCTCATCAATCGCTCGCACTCCGCCGAATGCAATAGAAAGCCGATCAGTTTCGAGAATCATCATTTGCGCCACCCGAAAATGACCGCAGCGACGGATGGCACGATGCCGCGCCTTAAGAAGATCATGAAGACAATCAAGATAAGCCCGAGCAGCGCCTGCTCGTATTCATGGAAAATGGTCAACGCCTGCGGCAATACGACCAGCAGGCCAGCTCCCACCAGAGAGCCCAGGATCGAACCCATGCCGCCTAAGACAACCATGGCGACCAATTCGATCGAACGAAGAAACCCCGCAACATCCGGCGTTACGTGGCCATTGAACAGAGCCAGGTAGGATCCGGCCACCGATGCGTAAACCGCGGAAATTATAAAAACCGTGAGTTTTTTACGCGCCACATCGATGCCAAGCACCTGCGCGGCGATTTCGCTGTCATGAATGGCCTGCAAGGCGCGACCGGTGGGGCTCCCCATCAAATTAAGCGCGAGCACAAATCCGCCGATAAACGTCGTGCCTGATATCCAGTACCAGGCATCTGACCCCCGAACACTCCATCCAAAAAGCGTAAGCCTCGGAACCGTCATGCCGTCAGGACCGCCAGTCAAACCTGCCTCGTTGGTCAGAACGATCGCCACAAGCAACCCGAAACCGAGGGTGGCAACGGCAAGATAGTGCCCCTTCAGTCGGAGAATTGGCCGACCTACAAAAAATGCAACGGCGGCTGAGAGTGCTGCCCCGGCGAACAGGCAGAACCAGGAAGGCATGCCAAGGTGCGTGGGACCAATGGCAACCGAATATGCGCCGATGCCGAGAAATCCGGCGTGACCGAGACTGACTTGCCCGGCAAAGCCCATGAGGAGGTTGAGGCCTGCAACCGCCAGCGCAAATATGAAAACGAGCACGCCAATGCGGTAATAGTACGCAGAAGGGAAAAACCACGGCACGCTAACAAAAATTGCGGCTATCGCCATCGGCGGCAGCAACCGAATTTCGAGCAGGTTGCGCAAGCTTAGACCCGCTCGATCTTGGCTCGACCAAACAAGCCTTGGGGAATGACAACCAGAACGACAAGAATGATCAGGAAAGCAACTGCGTCTTTATAATTTGACGACAAATAGCCCGCAGCTAAAGCCTCGAACATTCCGATCAAAATACCGCCGACCACGGCGCCCGGAGCGCTGCCAATTCCACCAAGCATCGCGGCTGCGAAGCCTTTCAGGGCCAGCAATGTCCCGGCATCGTAGCTGGTCAGCGCGATCGGCGTGATGAGTACGCCCGCAATCGCTCCTATCGCTGCCGATATGGCAAACGAGAAGGCGACGATGCGCCGGGTATCGACGCCGATGAGTCTTGCCGCCAGACGGTTCGCTGCCGTTGCGATCACCGCCTTGCCAAAAATGGTGCGCTCGATAAACAGCCAGAGTACGATGACGATGGCCGTGGCACTCGCCAACACGACCAGGCTCTGCGGCAATATAGCCGCTCCGCCGAATTGAATCGGATCGGCGCCAAATAGCGGAGGCAAGCTGTGGAACCGCCTGTCAAAAACAATCTGCGCGGTGCCGCGTAGAAATATCGAGGCACCAATTGTTATCATGATCAACGCGACCGAGGTCGCTCCGCGTGCAGGCTCGATGGCAAATCGGTGCAAGGCCAGACCAATGGCGGTTGTCGCGACGATGGCAAAGAGTGCGGCAAGCGGCAATGGAACGCCAGCATGCGCCACGAAAACGGTAATCATTCCGCCCAACATCACGAACTCGCCTTGCGCGAAATTGATGATGTCTGACGCCTTATAGATCAGGGTAAAACCAAGCGCGACCAACGCATAGATGGCGCCTACGGTCAGACCCGAAAAGACGAATTGCAGCAACTCGGCCATCGCGTCGAGGGTCTCGCAGGCTTGGGTTCAATACTGGCAAGCTGGAGCGGACAGGATCTGTCGAGCCTGCCCGTCCATCATCTCAGGTGCCGGGGATCAGCGTCCAGTCGCCCCCCTTGATTTCCAGCATTCGAAACGCTGACAGATCAAGACCCATGTGATCGGTGGGCGACATGTTCACAATGCCCCCAGTACCGACGTAGCCTTTCGTTTTCTCGATTTCGGCCCGAACCTTGGCAGGCTCGCTACTTTTCGCACGCTGCATTGCCTCGACCAGAATCATGAGGCCATCATACGCGTGACCACCAAAGGTCGAGACCGCCTGGCCGGTTTTTTGCTGGTAGGTCTTTGAATAATTCACGACAATCGATTTTTGCGGATCGGTTGCCGCAAGCTTGTCCGCGATGAGAAGTGCGGCGGCCGGGAGCCGCACGCCCTCGGCTGCTGGACCCGCGAGATCGATAAACTGCTTCGAAGCCACGCCATGACTCTGATAGAGCGGCAATGTGATTCCAAGCTGCCGATAGTTACGTGTCACGATCGCCGGACCTTGGCCAAACCCAGGATTCACCACGGCCTGCACGCCCGCCTTGTTGCGGATATTGGTTAGTTGCGGAGTCATGTCGCTATCGCGAGGTCCGTAGCTTTCCTCTATCGCGATGGTGATGCCAGCACCGGGAGCCACGGCGACGCACTGGTCGCGCATCGACTTGCCAAACGCGTCCGTGCCCGAAATCAGAGCAATTGTCGTCAGATTGCGAGCCTTGAGGTCGGCGAAGATCTTCTCGCAAGCCATCTTGTCGGTATGAGGCGTCTTGAACACCCACGACCGCACCGGCTGGATGATCTGTATGGACCCGGCCAGGGAGATGAAGGGAATCTTTGCATCTTCGAACACAGGAATCATCGCGAGGGTCGAGCCGGTGGTGGTGCCGCCCACCATGGCAACGATTTTGTCTTCTTCGACGAGTCGGGTTGCAAACGTGCGCGCGTTGTCAGCGTTGCCAGCATCATCGTAGACGACCAACTGTAGCTTCTGGCCGTTTACGCCCCCTTTCGCATTGATCTCCTCGACGTAGATTTCCAACGTCTTCTTCTCGGGATCGCCAAGGAATGACGCCGGTCCGCTCACCGACAAAACGGAGCCTATTTTGATTTGCGCGGATGCCTCGTAACCTGCAACAAAAAAACCAAGCAGGCCGATAGCGGTGGCCGCCGTCACGCGTAGCAATGCCTTCATGGGACCCCTCCGTAGGCTACTGGTTTGCTATTCTAAACATACTAAAGCGGACAGGCCCAATACTTGACCGAATTCAAGGCTTAGGGGGCGCGGCTTAGTACCAGTAGCGCTCAGATCAACAGGCCCTGAGCCAACAATGACCGCACCGGATGAAATCGCGGCGATTGGTATCGTTACGGTTTCCGACCGAGCCAGTGCCGGCACATATCGCGATCTCAGCGGCCCCGCGATTGAGGACTTCTTGCGAAATGTCCTGACCACGCCGTGGCGTGCCGTGCGACGTCTTGTACCGGATGGGTTCGAAAATGTCAGAGACACCCTGGATCTCGCCGACCGCGAGAGATGTGCGCTGGTCTTCACGACCGGCGGGACCGGACCAGCGTTGCGAGACCTGACACCGGAGGGAACGGTAGCCGCGTGCACCAAGATAATGCCCGGGTTTGGTGAATTGATGCGGTCAGAGAGCTTGAAACAAGTTCCGACTGGAATTCTGTCGCGCCAGACCGCCGGCATTCGGGGATCCACGCTCATTGTCAATCTGCCCGGACATCCGGATTCAATTCGGGTCAATATGCGGGCCGTATTTCCTGCAATCCCGTATTGTCTGGACCTGATCGGCGCAACTCGAATAGAAACCGACACTCGCCTTTGCAAGGCATTCCGGCCATCGAAATAATTTGTGGCCAGGAAGGGAAACTCGATGAAACTCGGCCAATTCCTCGCGCCAGGCGTCTTCATCGATAGCGACTCCCCGCAAGTCAGGATGTTCGTGATGCAGACGATTACGAATATGGCCGAGCCGCGTCCTTCAATTCTACGACTTTACGCCGCCATTCGAGACAATATCATTTACGATCCTTACGTAAATTTCGCAGACCCGGCGAACTTTCGCGCAAGCGGAGTTCTTTCTGCCGGACGCGGTTTCTGCGTAGGCAAGTCGGCACTGTTAGCCGCCGGCGCAAGAGCTCTTGGAATTCCAGCGCGTGTAGGTTTTGCTGACGTACGGAACCATCTGACCTCGCCGCGGCTCTATGAAAAAATCAAAACCGACATCTTTCTTTGGCACTCATATACGGAGCTTTATCTATCGGGACGCTGGGTAAAAGCGACGCCCGCTTTCGACCGTGCGCTGTGCGAACGTGCCGGTCTCAAGCCACTTGAGTTTGATGGCGTGAACGATTCGCTCTTTCATCCCTTTGATCAAGCCGGTCGCCGCCATATGGAATACTTAAACGACCATGGCACATTCGCTGATGTGCCTTTCGATACCATCCAGGCCGAGTTCCTCCGAACATACCCAGCATTGATGAGCAGCAGCGGCTTGGCAGGCGATTTCAGGTCGGAAATTGCTTCGAGAGATTGAGTACGCTCAGTCAAAATGGGCTGGCAATGATTTCTACACGCGGATTCCCGGCGAATTGACATGCGGAGGCTCGGCGTGCGCCACCCTGCACAAGAGAGCACGCAACTGGTAAGTGCCCATGGCCGGATCATACGGTGGTTGGTTGTTGGTCAGGAGATTGGCATTCGAGGTCCAAACGCCATACTCGGGGCCAGGCTGTTCGGGGAACCACCAGCCGTGCTGCACATGAATGACGCGCGGATCGATTCCGGTCGTCACTTTGGCTTTCTGCCGCATGCGGCCACGCTTCGTTTCAATCCACATCCATTTTCCGTTGGTGATCCCAAAGCGCGATGCCGTTTCAGGGTGGATTTCCGCAATTGGATCGCGTTGAGCTTTGCGAAGTTTTTCGAGTTGACGATGTTCCGAGTTGAAAAAGAATGAGATCCGGCCGCCCGTCGTCAGCACCAAAGGAAATCGCTCGGCAATTTCTGGCGTGCTGATTGGACTTTCCGGCGGCTCTTCATAATACGGCAGCGGCGCATAGCCGAGTTGTTCGAACCGCGTCGAGTAGAGCTCAATTTTTCCCGTCGGCGTCTTGAAGCCGGCATCCTGGTATTTGCGGTATTTGAACGGAACTTTGATGAATCCCTTTTGCTTGAGTTCGTCGAAGGTAATGTTGAGGCCGCCAGCCGCAAGTTGCGCATCGAGGACGCTCTTGACCGGCTCAGTGCAGACCGGAAGCTTCATTCGTCTTGCCAACTCGACAAAGATCTCTTCGTCCGCTTTGCACTCGCCGATTTGCACCGCTTTCTGTTGCGCGAGCACGACGTTGGCAGCGACAGTCGGCAACCCGGCCAGTTGATCGAGTTCTGGCCATGCCGCCGCCGGCAGCACAATGTCCGCAAGCTCAGCGGTCGGAGTCATGAACAGGTCCGCGCAGACCATGAAATCAAGCTTCATCAGAGCTTCATAGACAGCGGATGAATTTGCGTAGGTCGTCAGTGTGTTGTTGCCGAACACCAGAAAGGCTTTCACCGGATAGGGCTTGCCGTAGCGCATCGCCTGCAACAGCGTGGGGATATGAGCTGCCGGTAAATCGGCGCCCTCCCCGCCGAGCAACTTGAATCGGTCTGCCCCGAGCCGCTTTGCGCTTGCATCCGGAGTTAGATTCTCGACCAGGCTCGGGAATCGACCGAGGCCGTGCATTCCGAATACCCAACCGCCCGGCACGTCGATATTGCCGGTCAGCACCGGCAACATTGATACGGCACGCACGGTCTGCACGCACTTCGGTGTGTGCTCGATGGCGCAGCCCCACTCGAGCATGGCGGGTTTGAACTGTGCGAACAATCGAGCGGCCGCCCGAATTTTATCGGCCGAAATCCAGGTGACCGGCTCAGCCCATTCAGGCGTGTACTTCCTGACATTAGCCGTGAGCGCGTCGAACCCGTGTGTCCACTGCGTTACAAATGGTTCGTCGTAAAGCCTCTCGGCAATAATGACGTTAAGCATCGCAAGCGCGAGTGCATCGTCCGCGCCCGGCCTGATCTGCAACCACAGGTCAGCCTTTTCGGCCAGCATTGTGCGTCGTGGATCGACCACGATGATCTTCGGATTGCTATCGAGCGCCTCGATTACGTTAAAGCGCGTTTCGCCGTCGGGGCCCGACAGCACGGGATTGTGGCCCCAAAAGAGAACGCAGGACGGCGCTACGTCTCCTGTGAAATCGCACACAGGAAAGTCGCCGAGCGTCAAAATTGAGGTGTTCACGCGCGGGTGAAAACATTGCGCGAAACCG
>DASSYU010000512.1:0-2658 GCA_035703125.1 Pseudolabrys sp.
ACCTTCAGCCGCAAGCCGGTGTTCGGCTATCTCGGCATGGCTTACGCGATGGTTGCGATCGGCGGCATCGGCTTCGTGGTCTGGGCGCATCACATGTACACGGTCGGCATGTCGACCGGCGCGCAGGCCTATTTCATCGCCGCGACGATGGTGATCGCGGTGCCCACCGGCGTGAAGATCTTCTCCTGGATCGCGACAATGTGGGGCGGCTCGATCGAATTTCGAACGCCCATGTTGTGGGCACTCGGCTTCATCTTCCTGTTCACGGTCGGCGGTGTGACCGGCGTCGTGCTTGCCAATGCGGGCGTCGACCGCGTGCTGCAGGATACTTACTACGTGGTGGCCCACTTCCATTACGTGCTCTCGCTCGGCGCCGTGTTCGCGATTTTCGGCGGCTGGTACTACTGGTTCCCGAAGATCACCGGCTACATGTACAACGAGACGATCGGCAAGCTGCATTTCTGGATCACCTTCATCGGCGTGAACCTGGTGTTCTTCCCGCAGCATTTCCTCGGGCTTGCCGGCATGCCACGCCGCTACGTCGATTATCCGGACGCGTTCCACGGCTGGAACATGATCTCGTCCTACGGCTCGTACATCTCCGGCTTCGGCGTTCTCATCTTCTTCTATGGCATGGTCGAGGCGTTCGCGAAGAAGCGGGTGGCAGGCAACAATCCATGGGGCGTCGGCGCGACCACGCTCGAGTGGACGCTGTCGTCGCCGCCGCCGTTCCATCAGTTCGAAACGTTGCCGCGCATCAAGTAGGGCCAATCGGCGCAGCTCATGTCGCTCGTCAGCGAAGGCGCAGACTACCGCGGATCACTCTCGGCAGGCATAGGCCCTGCCGAGCCGAGCCTGGCGACGGTCGGCGACTATTTCACGCTGATGAAGCCACGCGTGATGTCGCTGGTGGTGTTCACGGCCTTGGTGGGCCTGGCCGTTGCGCCCGGCTCATTGCATCCGGTGACCGCCTTTACGGCCTTGCTCTGCATCGCGGTCGGGGCAGGCGCCGCGGGCGCGCTCAACATGTGGTACGACGCCGACGTCGATGCGGTGATGACGCGCACGTCACGCCGTCCGGTGCCGATGGGGCGCGTGCAGCCGGGCGAAGCGCTCGCCTTCGGTCTCACGCTCGGCGGGTTTTCAATCGCGATCCTCGGCCTGCTGGTGGATTGGCTCGCAGCCGGACTGCTTGCATTCACGATTTTCTTCTATGTCGCCGTCTATACGGCATGGCTGAAGCGCTCCACGCCGCAGAACATCGTGATCGGCGGCGCCGCCGGCGCCTTTCCGCCGATGATCGGCTGGGCGGCAACGACCGGATCGCTGGCGCTTGAGCCACTTCTGCTGTTTCTGATCATCTTCTTCTGGACGCCCCCGCATTTCTGGGCGCTCGCGCTCTATAAAACCGACGACTATGCCCGCGCCGGCATTCCGATGCTGCCGGTGGTACGCGGCGATGCCAGCACGCGGCGGCAGATTGTGCTCTACACGCTGATCCTTGTGCCGCTCGGCATCGCGCCCTGGCTGCTTGGCTACACAGGCGCGATCTATGGAGTGACGGCAGCCATCAGCGGCGCGATCATGCTAATGCTCGGCTGGCAGGTGCTGCATGAGCGGCCGCCCGCGGAGCGCGCCAGCCGGAACCTGTTTGCCTTCTCGATTCTGTACCTGTTCCTGCTCTTTGCGGTGCTGCTAGTCGATCGCGGATGGGGCGGGCTGATTGCCCGGTTGGCCACGTGAGCACGGGAGTCGCCATGAGCGAGCCGCACGACGACGACGGCATCGTGCTGACCGAAGCGCAGAAACGCGCGCGGCGCTCGCGTTCGATCGCGATTGCGCTAGCGCTCGTAGCGCTTGTCATATTGTTCTACGCCATGACGCTGGTGAAAGGGCCCGGCGTCCTGATGCGCCCGATCTGAGCGAAACAATGGCCGGACCCTCGCACCAATCCGATCTAAAACCGCTGCGGCGCGACACGCTGGTCGCGGCCTGCTGCGGCGCTGTTGTGGTGAGCATGGTCGGCGCCGCCTACGCCGCGGTTCCGTTTTATGACTGGTTTTGCAAGACGACCGGATTTGGCGGCACAACGCAGGTTTCCGACAAGGCGCCCGATCATGTGCTGGGCCGGATGATCACGATCCGGTTCGATTCCAACATCACTCCCGGATTGCCCTGGAAATTCGCGCCCGAGCAAAACGAGATCAAGGTACGGATCGGCGAGGTGGCGACCGTCAACTACAAGGTCGTCAACGAGGCGGCGCGCGAAGTCGTGGGGCAGGCCTCGTACAATGTGTCACCGCCGACGGTTGGCGCCTATTTCAGCAAGATTAACTGCTTCTGCTTTACCGAGCAGCGCATGAAGCCGGGCGAAACGCGCGAGATGACGGTCGTCTTCTATGTGGATCCGACAATCGTCAAGGACCGCGACCAGGACACCCTCAATACGATCACACTGTCATACACTTTCTACCGGACGCGCGATCAGGGGCGCCCGGTCGCTGAAACGCCCGCTACGAATTCGAGCAAGCTATAGCGCATGATCCCGAAAAGCGGAGACCGGTTTTCGGATAAGATCATGCGCCAACTATAAACGGAGACGAGGACGATGGCCGACGCCCACGCCAAGCATCACGATTACCATCTGGTCGATCCGAG
>DASSYU010000007.1:0-4581 GCA_035703125.1 Pseudolabrys sp.
ACGCGGATGATCACGCCAGTTCCCGGAGTCATCTGGGGAATCCCGGATGAATCTACGGCAAAAGGGGCGACGATGAAAAATCTGATCTTCGCTTTGATGCTCGTGTATTCCGGCGCTGTGCTCGCGGCGGACAATCCGGACTGGGCCTATCCACTCACGCCGCCGCCGCCGCAACTCGACGCGGTGACGTTGAAGTCGGTCCCGGGCAGCACGAAGCAATACACCCAGGCGCAGATCGACGACATATTCAATCCGCCGGATTGGTACCCGAGCGAGCACCCGCCGATGCCACAGATCGTCGCGACCGGCGGCACGCGTCCGCGGACCGCCTGCGCGCAATGTCATCTGCCGTCGGGCGACGGTCATCCGGAATCGGCAAACATTGCCGGGTTGCCGGCGAACTACATCGTTCGACAGTTACTTGCCTTCAAGAACGGCGACCGCAAGGGTGGCCGCGCCACCGTAATGCTTGCAAATTCTAAGAGTCTGTCCGGGAACATCAAGCGGGATTACAAAGTTTTCGGAGCATGAGGCGGATTGATGCGAGGCGCAAGAATGCCAGCGCCTTGCGATTGAGGTTCTCCCAATCCTTGGCAAGCCTTCGGCAGCGGTTGAGCCAGGCGATGGTGCGCTCGACAACCCAACGACGCGGAAGCACCACGAATCCTTTGGCGTGATCGGAGCGCTTGATGATTTCAGTTTCGAGCTGCGGCAGGAGTTTCGTGAGCGCCGTGTGGAATCCGGGTCCCTGATAGCCGCCGTCGGCAAATAGCTTCTTCAAGAACGGATACATTCCGAACAGAGTGGCAAGAAGCAGGATACCGCCGTCGCGATCCTGGATATCGGCGGGGTGAACGATGGCGTGGAGCAACAAACCCAGCGTATCTACAAGAAGGTGGCGCTTCTTGCCTTTGATCTTCTTGCCCGCATCAAAGCCATGAGGATCGATACAGGGCCCCCTTTTTCAGCGCTCTTGACGCTTTGGCTATCGATGATGGCAGCGGTGGGGCTGGCTTCGTGTTTGCCTCGCTCACGGCACTCCACATAAAGCGCGTGATGAATGCGATCGAGCGTGCCGTCGTAGCTCCACAAGTCGAGATAGTCGTGCACCGTGCTGCGTGGGGGTAGGTCTTTTGGGATCGCCCGCCACTGGCAACCCGTGCTCAAAACATACATGATCCCATTCATCACTTCGCGCTCGTCGACGTGGCGCTTGTTGCCGCCGCGCCTAGCAGGCGGGATCAATGGTTCGATAAGCGCCCATTCATCGTCGGTCAGATCGCTCGGATATCGCAATGCGCTGCGGTCGTACCGACCGCGGTTCTTCGATGTCCACATCGGTGACCCTCCTCGAATCAGGCCACCACTCTTGAATCACAAACGACTCACAGGATTCAATATGTTCTCGGACAGACACTTAGTCTTACTGCATCATAAAATCCTCTGTCGCGAGTGTCTTGCCATTTGTGCTGAGCAGCAAGGGCACCGCGGCAGAGTCCTGACCAAGACGGCAATCAGGCGGCGGCGCATGGTTGCGATTGAGTGGGGGATGTGACGCTCGGGCCGCAGCGGCGGAGCCGCGGGGTCGGTAACCATCGGATAGCACAGCCGCCGGGATGAACCTGGCGGCACGCGGTCCACAGGGGGGAATCGTCTCCCGCTCGGAGATCAGGAAGCCGTAGGCTGCGATGCACAGCGTGGCGTGGTGATGAAAGCCGCGCCAGCCGCGCCCCTCGAACTGCCCCAGTCCAACCTCCTGCTTGAGCTCCTGATAGTCGCGCTCAATACGCCAGCGTAGCTTCGCGAGATCGACCAGGCGATCGAAGGCGATGTCGTTAGGCAGCGTCGAGAGCCAGTATTTGGTCGGCTCGGCCTCGCCCTTCGGCCACTCGATCAGCAGCCACTCTTGCGGTCGCGGATCGGCGCGCTGATCATCGCGATGGGCGACGCGAATGCGCAGACGCGCAAAGCGCGAGGCGAGCGGCTCGGCTGAACCCTCGCGCCATTCGATCCTGCGCCAGGCGCGCTTGGAGAGGCCAAGCGCAAGCTCTTTGACCGAAACCGGCTGGTGTCTGGCATCGCGACGCAGCCGCGTTGTTGGCCGTCCACAGCCCGACCATCGCTTTGGCGGCAGCGGTGCCGTGCCAGGCAGCCACACCGTGGTCGTCGACAGAATGCCAGCCACATAGCTCAGGTCCAGCGCCGTGATGTCCGCGCGCAGCTCGCTGTTATTGCCATAGCCGGCATCGAGCAGAACCACCCCGCGCGGCAGGCCGGCCGCGCAGGCCCAGCGCAGTTGCTCAAGCGCAATCTCCGGCTTGGTCGCAAACTCAATCTGCTCCGGCACATGTGCCTTGCGCCGCCGCGCGCGGTCGGCCGCCCACTCGGCCGGCAGATAGAGCCGCCAAGCCACCGGCAGGCTCGCATGCCGATTGGCCAGCGAGAGCGACACCGCCACCTGACAATTGTCCTGCTTGCCGAGCTGACCACAGTACTGACGCGCCACCCCGACCGAGTGCCGCCCCTGCTTGGGAAAACCGGTATCGTCGATGATCCAGGCCTCGACCGACCCCTGCCGCTCGATCGCCGGCAACACCATCTCGCGCACCTTGCCCAAAACCCGCTCGTCCGACCAGCCGCCCTCACCGACAAAATGCAACAGCGACTGTGCTGTGATGCCGCCGTGCGCGCCGGCGCCGTCACAGCCGCCATCGGCTCCACGCTCTTGCGTTCGCACGGCAGCATTAGCCCCGTGCAATAGTCGCGCAGCGGACCGACCCGATCCTTGTGGCCGATCACGGTCGCAAGACCTTCGACATAGGCCGCAAACCGCGATTCACTCCCAACGGCGCCGACGAGAACCATCTCAGCCCCCTCATGCTGATATCGGACCTCGGCAAATAACTGATTCTCAAAAGCGGCCGCCGCGACTTTGTGACTCAGTCAAACTAGTCGCCCGCTTCAACCAATTTGAAAGATTTTAGTGATTCGCTTTCGTCGCAAACGACTGGCGAGGGAGGCAATCATGGCTGCGAAGGAGATTTCGGTAAAGAAGTATGTTGTGAGGCTGAGCGGCGAGGAACGCGAACGGCTTGAAACGCTGATTCGGAAAGGAAAGAGCCCGGCGCGCCGGGTACTGAAGGCGCGGATCTTGTTGAAGGCCGATGTCTCGGAAGCTGGCAAAGGGTGGAGCGACAACCGGATCATCGAAGCTCTGGAAACCAGCCCATCCATGGTTTATCGGGTGCGCAAACAACTGGTGGAAGAAGGCTTCGAGGCCGTGTTGAGCCGCAAGCCGCGCGCGATGCCTGCCGTTGCTCGGATTTTTGACGGCGAGAAGGAGGCCAAGCTGATTGCCTTGGCCTGTTCCACGCCGCCCAAGGGACGCGCACGCTGGACCTTGCGGTTGTTGGAGAACAAGGTCGTAGAACTCGGCATTGTCGATCGTGCCAGCGACAGCACGATTGGGCGGGCGCTCAAAAAAACACTCTTCAGCCCCATCGCCGCCAGCACTGGGTCATCCCGCCGAAGGCCAACAGCGCGTTCGTAGCCGCTATGGAAGACGTGCTGGCCGTCTACACGCGGCCACGCGACGGCGATTGTCCGCTGGTTTGCCTCGACGAGACCTCGAAGCAACTCATTGCCGAAACGCGCGTGCCGGTCCCGATGAAAGCGGGACGCCCGGCCCGTTTCGATTACGAGTACCAGCGCAATGGCACCGCCAATCTCTTCATGATGTTTGCTCCGCTCGAAGGCTGGCGTCACGTCAAGGTCACAGATCGCCATACCGCCGTGGATTACGCTCGCGTCTTGAAAGACTTGGCCGACATCCACTTCGCGCACGCCAAGACCATCGTTCTGGTCCAGGACAATCTCAACATCCACAGCAAGGCTTCACTCTACGAAGCCTTTCCAGCCGTCGAGGCCAGGCGCCTGGTCGAGCGCTTCGAATGGCACTACACTCCAAAACACGGCAGCTGGCTCGATCTGGCCGAGTCTGAACTCGGCGTCCTAACGTCCCAGTGCCTCGATCGCCGCATTCCCAACAAACAAATCCTCATCGACGAAATCGCCGCCTGGGAGCACGACCGCAATGCCAACCACACCAAGGCCGACTGGCAATTCACCACCAAAAATGCTCGCATCAAACTTAAGCATCTATACCCTGCAATCTGACTGAATCAGGCGACTAGGTTGTTCAGGCTATGGCCCACGTCGGGATGATTGGCACCGACGGCTTTCTCGCGGATGGCCAACGCACGCTTGTAGAGTGCCTCGGCCTCGCTGTACTTAGCCTGGTGTCGATACACGTTCGCCAGATTATTGAGTGTCTGTCCGACGTCCTGGTGGCTCGGACCTAGTGCCTTTTCTCGGATGGCCAATGCGCGTTCGAAGAAGCGCTCCGCATCCGTGTATTTGGCCTGGGCTCCATAGACGAGAGCCAGGTTGTTGAGGCTCTGGCCCACATCACTATGATTTGCGCCCAATACTTTTTCGCGGATGGCTAACGCGCGTTTGAAGAGCCCCTCCGCCTCTGTGTACTTGCCCTGTAATTGGAACGCGATCCCTAGTCGCCTGATT
>DASSYU010000018.1:0-2603 GCA_035703125.1 Pseudolabrys sp.
GACGAGGCCGCCAAACGCGCCGAGGAGGCCGGGCTGAAGGTCGTCATGAATCGTTGTCCGAAAATCGAGTATGGCCGTCTTTCGTCGGAAATTTCCTGGCTGGGGGTTAATTCGCGCACCCTTTCTTCGAGGCGTGCGCAAGGACTGGGGGACGGTGTTCAACGCATGCGGCTCGGCCCCGCGCCCGACCGCGACGGCGACGCGTGACGTCTTTGTTGGCCGCGGCCACGCTGTTCCGCCTTGACGCCACCCCTCCTCACCCGCACTAATCGCCGCTTCTTGAACGGCTTTTTCATTTCATAGCGCGATCGGAGGTCCAATGGGCGACGTTGAACGCAACCCAGGGTTTGCCACACTCTCAATTCATGCCGGCGCCAAGCCCGATCCAACCACCGGCGCGCGTGCCACACCGATCTATCAAACCACCTCGTTCGTGTTCGACGACGTCGATCACGCAGCCGCGCTGTTCGGCTTGCAGACCTTCGGCAATATTTACACGCGTATCGGCAATCCGACCTGCGCCGTGCTGGAGGAACGCGTCGCGGCGCTCGAAGGCGGCACGGCCGGGCTCGCTGTTGCCTCTGGTCATGCGGCGCAAGTGGTGGTGATGCATGCGCTGATGACGCCGGGCGATGAACTCGTCGCCTCGAAAAAGCTGTACGGCGGTTCAATCAATCAGATGAATCATTCCTACAAGAATTTCGGCTGGAACGTCGTGTGGGCGGACCCGGACGATCTTGCCTCGTTCGAGAAAGCGGTCACGCCCAAGACGAAATGCATTTTCATTGAATCGATCGCAAACCCGGGCGGGGTCATTATGGACATCGAGGCGATTTCCAAAATCGCCCGCAAGGCCGGCGTACCGCTGATCGTCGACAACACCCTCGCGACGCCGTACTTGTGCAAGCCGATCGACTTCGGCGCAGATATCGTCGTGCATTCGCTCACGAAATTTCTCGGCGGTCACGGCAATTCGATCGGCGGGCTGATCGTCGACTGCGGCACTTTCGATTGGTCGCGCGACAAGAAATATCCGATGCTCTGCGAGCCCCGGCCTGAATATCAGGGGATCGTCCTGCACGAGACTTTCGGAAACTTTGCTTTTGCGATCGCTTGCCGGGTGCTTGGATTGCGCGACCTCGGCCCCGCGCTGTCACCGTTCAACGCGTTCTTGATCCTCACCGGCATCGAGACGCTTCCGTTGCGCATGCAGCGGCATTGCGACAACACGCTCGCCGTCGCCGAATGGCTGTCTAAGCGGCCTGAAGTCGCATGGGTAAGTTATCCGGGTTTGCCCGGCGACAAGTATCACAAGCTCGGCAAGAAATACGTGCCAAAAGGCGCCGGCGCAGTCTTCACTTTCGGCCTGAAGGGCGGCTACGACGTCGGCGTGAAGCTCGTTTCCAACGTCAGGCTGTTCTCACACCTTGCCAATATCGGCGATACTCGTTCGCTGATTATTCATCCGGCCTCGACCACACACCGGCAACTGTCCGACGCGCAGAAGGTTCAGGCAGGCGCTGGGCCTGACGTAGTTCGGCTGTCGATCGGCCTCGAGGACAAGGAAGACATTATCGCCGATCTCGATGAGGGTCTGACGGCCAAATAACGAATCACGATTTGGTCAGCGTGCGGGCAACGTAGTCGCGGATGTAGCCTAGCGTTGCCGGCGCAGCCCAGATGTCGGCGACCGCTTTATCGGTCGCCTCGCCGCTTTTTTTCAGCCTCTCAGTGACCGGCTGCCGGATCTGCAATTTGGTTTGCGCAAATGCTGCGGGCGAGAGCAACGACAGTTCGCGCGCAACCGCAATGGCATCGTCCATCAATTCACTGGGTTCAGCGACTTCGTCCACCCAACCGCGCCGTAAGGCTTCGTCCGTCGCGTAAGTCGCGCCCGAAAGAGTGAACTCCGGCAAATAGCGGGGCGGAACGGCAAAGCGTACGACTTCAAAAGCCAGCGCCGGAAACGGCACGCCCACCAGAATTTCCGTGACGCCGATGCGGCCGGCATCGCGCGCCATGAGGCGGCGATCGGCGCAACAGGCCAGCACGCAGCCGCCGGCAATGGCGTGACCGTTGACCGCAGCCACCACGGGTTTCGGGTGGAAGAAGGCGGCTTCGTAAAGGCGATGCAACGCGGGAAGAAAGCGGCGAACGTAGTCGGCCCCACCCGCACTCAACCGCTTGAGGTCGACGCCGGCGGAAAAGATCGTTCCCCTTCCCGTCAGCACGACCGCCTTGGCATCGGCCCTGCGCAAATCATCGAAGCGGGCCGCCAGAGCGTCGCAAAATTCGATGTCGAGTGCATTGGCCTTGCCATGAGCCATCGTAAGAACGGCGACGCCGTCGACGATTCTGCTATCAATCATGCGCCCCGCTCCGCCTGCCTTCGATCCGCGGCCAGTGAACCGCCCCGATGCGATAGACGCTCGGCATGGATCACCGCCACGCTGAATACAAGAATTGCCAGCACCTGGTGCGCAAGCGCCAGCGGCAGCGGCACCTGATACAGCAATGTCAAAATGCCAAGCCCGGCCTGCAAGGTTATCGCGCCGGCAAGTGTCAGGGCACCACCCAAGCCCACGCGGGTGCACCATGCATCG
>DASSYU010000149.1:0-8789 GCA_035703125.1 Pseudolabrys sp.
ATGCTCAGGTCGTCGATGCGAATGCTCTTGGTAGTTCTGAGCATCTTGTAACTCGCCCGCGCTGTCCGGCCGGCCGGCTTTGTCCAGCCAGGGAATAGATTGTCGATTTTTACGGGCGTGAGATCGGCTTCAACATTCAGGCCTTGGTCTAGCCCGTCATCATTGATTTTGCCGGCGACCTTGATCGGGATGGCGCCGGTGATCGCGTTGCCGATATCCATGCCAAGCCGGCGACGCGCCGCCTCGTCAATAACCGACTGCATGCGCAATTCAGCGTCCGCATCCCCTTTTTGCCTGCGCAGATCAATGGATGCGGGCGTGCCATTGACCTTGGCATCGCCTTTGATCTGATACCCATCCCCCGACGCCGTAACCTTGAGCGTCGACGCCTCGAGCCTCTGACCAAGCAACATTTTATCGGCAGCGAAGTTCGTAAGATCGGCATTGATCGTGTATGAAGACGAGTCGTCCGACATCGTTCGCGCGAGTGCCAGCTTTACGCCAACCTGCGCCGTCACTGTGCCGCGGGTGGATGCAGGGTCGAGCGATAGTCCGACAATGTCACGCAAACCCTCGCTGGAGAGCAGCACCACGGCTGCCGGCACAGAGCCGTCGATCCGGAAATTCGCCCGCGCAGGTGCTGGCTTGGGGTGGGTGTCAGGCACCTCGAAAACGCCGCCGGCAACATTGAGTCTGCGCCCCGGAGCAACCTCAACCGTCCCGCGCCCGACATTGACAGTTGCCGCACGGCCCCTGATCCGCACGGTCACATCGGCATCGCGAATGGCGGGCAAGCTCGCGATCGGACGCAATGTCGTGCCACTTGTCTCAATGTCGACCGAGAGGCCATCGTCGGGCATCGGCGGCCCCTCGTGCCTGAAGTTAGCCGCCGCCGCATTGCCTGCGATGACAATGCGCTCAACCATGCCGTCCGAAATATGCGTCTCAACCCACGAACGCACGTCCGCCGCGGCAAAGATGGGCCAAATGCGCTTCAGCGCATAGACAGGCATGCGCGTACCCGCGACGCCGAAAGCAAGATGCGGCTCCTTGCCGCCATAGTCCAAGCGGCCAGTAAGTGCCAGGCCGATATTATGTGATGCGCGCGTATCGATTCGACTGACATCGCCCTGCTCGAGGTCGATCCGTTTGCGATTCGTATCGACCTTCAGACGCATAGCCACTCGGTTGAGCGCTACACCTTCATCGTCTGATGACACTCCAGGAGCAAGAATAACCGGGTCAATGACGGAATCACCGCGCGTAAGATTGATCAGCCATGTCCCAGGTTGCTCCTGTGGCGCGTCCAGGGTCGCGCGCATAGTAAATTGATTGCCGCCCGACTGAACCTGAAAAGGAACAACCAGATTGCGGCGTTGATTGTCCCAAGTGAATCTGACGTCCGCCCGATCGATGGTGAGATTGACTTTGTCGTTGTTTCTGTCGACGACTGTCCCCCTCTCAGCAAACAATTGCCCCTGAACGACTTGCGGCGTTCCGTCCGCCAGAACGTCGGCACGCACGCTGGCCGACACCGGAAGATCGATATCGAAATCTTCGGTATTGAGTCGCAGCACGAGCAGGATGTCATGCATCGACACCTTGCGCGCTTCGATACCGATGGCGCGCACGCCGTCAGTCAGCGGACGCATCGCGGCGCTCAACACCCAGGGCCGTTCGGGGTTGTCAGATTCAAGCCGAAAGATGACGCCGCCCCGCCGTGGCCGGGTCAGGCTCGCGTTTATGCCGTCGAATGTCCAACGTTTGCCGTTACGCCGATCGTCAACGACCAGATTGCCATTTTTCAGGCCCAGCTCACGCAGATCATGGCCGTCGAGTCCGGTCTGCCCGAGCGCGTCGATCCACGCCATGATGCCCGCGAGCTTCTCGAACTCTGCACGCAAGGCGCCCTGCGGATTGGCGGAAGCAGCCGGCTGATCGGTCGGCAAAATGTTGCTGTTTGCCGTGGCGGTGGCGATCGGCCGCTTGTCGGCACCGGCAAAAACGGTCAGCCGTCCATCGGTTTCGATCCGGACCGCCATTTCCGCTCCGACGAGATTGAGACTCTGGGCGCGAAGCTGGCCGACGAACAAACTTCTGCCCGAGAGGCCGACCTCGGCCTTCGGGGCACTTGCGACAATCGTTCCGTCGGCATCGCGCACCACGATGTCGCGGAGCCTCAGTGACGTACCACCCTTTTCGTCGCGTTCGAGCTGAGTACCTCCAACGACAACGGAGTGGCTGCCGCCGAAATTTTCCTCGATCGCTGCCTTAAGCCATGGGGTAGCCAGATCGAGCTCGATCGGGCCGCTCGACAGACGCCACCACAGGCCGAGGACTCCGATGATCGCCAAGGACACGCAAATCGCTGCCGCGAGAAGCAAGCGCCTCACGAGCGGTCTGCGAAACAAATTGGAAACAGTATAGCGCAGGCCAAACCACGGCCGTCGCGCCAGACGATGCATCACGCGGTGACGATACGGCACGCGGCCCACGGCCACAGCATGGTGGACTCGGTGTCCGCGCTGGTGCCCGTCGCTTAGCATGCGTTAGTTGCACCCCTTATCTGACGCAGCGCGTAAGGCAATGCCGGGCAGGCAAACGTCCGCTGCGGCCTCCGGCACATGTATATGGAACCTGTTGCGCCCCTCCGACGCAAATGGCATGTGCGACATTGACCGCTCGAAAACGACGAAAGGAAGGCACATGGGCCGCGAACTTATTGCGGGTGCGAAGGCTCCAGCCTTCACCCTCAGCAGGGATGGTGGCGGCAAGGTTTCACTGCGTGATTTCAACGGAGGCAAGCTCGTCCTCTACTTCTATCCCAAGGCCGATACACCCGGTTGCACGAAGGAGGCGATAGAGTTCTCCCGCCTTCGGGCTGATTTTGCCAAGGCCGGCACCACTATTCTCGGCGTTTCAGCAGATCCGGTCACAACGCAGGACAAATTCAAAGCCAAGCATCGCCTGTCCATCGCACTAGGTTCCGACGAGACCAGGGATATGCTAACCGCGTATGGCGCCTGGGGTGAGAAGTCGATGTACGGGCGCAAATTTAAGGGCGTCCTGCGGAAGACATTCCTGATTGGCGCGGACAGCCGCATCATCCAGATTTGGCCGAAAGTTCGCGTGCTTGGGCATGCCCAAGACGTTTTGCTGGCTGCGCGCAATGCATAATCCTCAGCAATCGCTGAAGAATCCCAGCGATAGCGCATTCCGATTACCGGATTCTTAACCATATCCGATTGATATCGGCTCCGTCTGCCAGCGGCTTCCCACGGCTGCGCGGAGTTTTGATGTCGCATTCGTTTTCAACGTACCAGTCGATTTCCGAGCAAGGCACGCGCCACGCGCATCCGCGCGCATCCGCCGCAGCGATGTCGCGCCATGTCCAGCGCAGCCACAAGGGCTACACGCTCACGCATGCCGGCCACCAGATCCGGATCGGACCGGTCGCGTTCTGGATCGTGGTCGGAGCGCTCGTGGTGATGGGTGTCTGGTCGATTGCAACTGGCACCTATTTCGCGTTTCGGGAGAACGTGCTCACGCGGCTGGTCGGCCGCCAGGCTGAGATGCAGTTCGCCTACGAGGACCGCATCGCTGAGTTGCGCGCGCAGGTGGATCGAGTCATGGGCCGTCAGCTGCTCGACCAGGAGCAGTTCGAGCAGAAGCTCAATACACTGCTGAAACGCCAAGCCACCCTTGAGCAACGCACCAACGCCCTCGGCGGCGAGACATTGACGACCGGCACGATCAAGCCTTCGCGCGTCGCGCCGCCTGGATCGGCTGAAAGGACACCGAGACCGTCGCCGATCAACAACACGGTAATCTTCGTCGCCCCACCGGATCGTGAGGCGCGGCTCCATTCACGCGAACTTTCGGCGGCAACGACCCAGATCGCGGAACGCACGACCAGCGGTGGGCTCACCGGCGTGCTCTCGCGCATTTCGCTATCGCTGGACAAGGTCGAGCAAACACAAGCGGCATCACTCACGAATCTTGAAGAGCGTATCGATACGAAGGCGCGCCGCATGCGAAGTGTGCTCGCGGATCTCGGGGTTGATCCGGTTAGATCGCGAGGCGACGGGCCGGCCGGCGGACCGTTCGTTCCAATCAAACCGCCGCAGGCCGGCGCCAGCGCCTTCGAACGTCAGCTTTATCGCGTAAATGTCGCCCGCGCACAGATCGACCGCTATACGCACACCTTGGTCGCTGTGCCGGTGCGCAAGCCGATCATCGGTGAGGTCGACATGAGCTCACCGTTCGGCATGCGCATGGACCCATTTCTGGGCCGGCCCGCTGTCCATACCGGCATCGACCTGCGTGGCGACACGGGCGAGCCGGTCCGCGCAACAGCCACCGGTCGCGTGACGATCGCCGGACGCGAGGGTGGTTACGGCAATATGATCGAGATCAATCACGGCAACGGCGTCGCGAGTCGTTACGGGCACCTGTCACAGATCGGTGTCAAAGTCGGTCAGTTCGTCCGCATCGGCGAAACCATCGGTAAAATAGGTTCTACGGGACGCTCGACCGGCCCTCACCTTCACTATGAGACGCGCGTCAACGGCGAGGCGGTCGATCCGCAGAAGTTCCTGCGTGCAGGCCTCAGGCTGGGCGAAATTTGACGCCGGGCTATTCGACGTCCTCGACTTTGTCCGGCCCGCCACCGAAAGCTTTCTGAGCAAGCGCTGCCTGCATGAACTCATCGAGATCCCCGTCGAGCACGCCGGCCGTGTTCGACGTCGACACGCCGGTTCGAAGATCCTTCACCATCTGATAGGGCTGAAGCACGTAAGAGCGTATCTGGTGGCCCCAACCGATATCGGTCTTGGCAGCCTGTTCGGCGGCCGCCTTTTCCTCGCGCTTCTTCATTTCAACCTCGAAAAGCTTCGCGCGCAGCATGTCCCAGGCCATCGCACGGTTGCGATGTTGTGATCGGTCATTCTGACATTTGACGACGATGTTGGTGGGGATGTGCGTGAGTCGCACCGCCGACTCGGTCTTGTTCACGTGCTGACCGCCAGCGCCGCCCGACCGCATGACGTCGGTGCGTACATCGGTTTCCTTGATGTCGATCTTTATCCGGTCATCAACCACCGGATAGACGGTGACACTGGCAAAGGATGTGTGGCGACGCGCATTCGAATCGAATGGCGAAATGCGCACAAGGCGGTGCACACCGTTCTCGCTCTTGAGCCATCCATAGGCATTATGGCCTTTAACCACCACGGTCGCCGACTTGATTCCCGCGCCCTCGCCTTCCGTCTCTTCGATCCATTCGACCTTGTAGCCATGCGCTTCAGCCCAGCGCACATACATGCGCATCAGCATGTTCGCCCAGTCCTGACTCTCCGTGCCGCCGGCGCCGGCATGCACTTCGAGATAACAGTCATTGGCATCGGCCTCGCCCGACAGAAGCGCTTCCAACTCGCGGCGGGCCACCTCGGTCTTGAGGCGTCTGAGCGCGGCTTCGGCCTCACCGACGGTCTTGTCGTCCTTTTCCGCCTCGCCGAGCTCGATAAGCGTGAGCTGGTCCTCGAGCTCCTGCTCGATGCGGCCGATCGCCTTGAGTTGATCGTCCAGCGCATCACGTTCGCGCATCACGCGTTGTGCGCGCGCCTGATCGTTCCAGAGATTGGGGTCTTCCGATTCCTTATTCAGTTCGGCGAGGCGTCGAGTCGCGGTGTCGACGTCAAAGATGCCTCCTCAGCAGCCGCACGGACTGCTTGATTTCCTCGACCAGATTCTGAGTTTCCGCGCGCATTTTGATTCCACCTCACCGTAATTATTCCGCATGTAGCGGTCCTGAACTTGAGCCGCAACCCTCAACCCATGACGCCGTGCCGTCGTACGGCTTGGTGGCGAGATGAGAAAACCCCGGCGCATCCGGCCGGGGCGCTTTACCAAGACAATCCGGACGCCTTTCAGTAAAGGCCGCCGGTGCCCGAGCGAACTGCACGATCGGCATCGGGACTCACGCCGACACCCCACGGCCGCTCAACGTCCCTGCCATCGCCGCTTCCAACGACTGAGTAGCCGTCCGACGGCGGTGCAGTGCCCGGCTTGAACGCCTCGAGAATTGCCCGCGAGGTCTCAGGGCCTGCGCGAATTCCGGTCTTCGCATCGACGCGTATGAGCTTGATCCCCGGTGGCACGCGGAAAGGCACCGCCGGCTTGTCGGCAAGCGCCACTTTCAGGAACTCCTTCACGATCGGCGCGGCAAGCTGACCGCCGGTCGCCCCGCGCCCGATATGACGCGGCTTATCGTAACCCATGTAGACACCGACGACGACGTCCGGCGTGAAGCCGATGAACCAGGCATCTTTTTCGTCGTTCGTCGTGCCGGTCTTGCCCGCCACCGGCCGTCCGACCTCGCGCAAGGTGGTCGCCGTGCCGCGCTGGACGACACCTTCCATCATCGAAGTAATTTGATACGCGGTCATCGGGTCGAGCACCTGCTGGCGCCTGTCGACCAAAGAGGGCTCCGGCTGGTTTTCCCATTTTTTCGAATCGCAGCCGACACACTCGCGCTCGTCGTGTTTGTAGACCGTATGCCCGTAGCGGTCCTGGATGCGGTCAATGAGCGTCGGCTTGATGCGCCGGCCACCATTGTCGAACATTCCATAGGCCGTCACCATTCGCAGCAGGGTCGTCTCGCCGGCGCCCAACGAGAATGACAGGTATGGAGGCAAATCGTCGTAGACGCCGAAACGTTTGGCATAGTCGGCGATCAACGGCATGCCGATGTCCTGCGCCAGCCGGACAGTCATGACGTTGCGCGAACGCTCGATGCCGAAACGCAGCGTCGACGGCCCGTAGAATTTCCCTTCATAGTTTTCCGGCCGCCAGACGCCGATGCCCGGACCTTGATCGATCTCAAGCGGCGCATCGAGCACGATGGTCGACGGCGTGTAGCCGTTGTCCAGCGCAGCAGCATAGACGAAGGGCTTGAATGACGAACCCGGCTGACGGAGCGCCTGCGTTGCGCGATTGAACTGGCTCTGATCGAACGAGAAGCCGCCGACCATCGCAAGCACGCGACCAGTCAGCGGATCTTCGACGACCATCGCGCCAGAAATTTCCGGCACCTGCCGCAAGCTGAACTGCCCTTCGGTCTTTGCAGGCTCGACGTATACGACATCGCCCGCGCCGACGACCTGACTGACCTTTGTCGGAACCTTACCGCTGGTCTTTGCCCATTTCAGACCGTCGAGCGGAAGTATGCCGACAGTGCGCTCCTTGCTGACAAAGCCTCCGGGCTCGCGTCCGGGCTGCAACCCAATACGGGCCGTCTGGTCGCTGACCTCGAGCACCGCTGCAAGCCGCCACGGCGCAACGTCGGACAAGGCCTTGACTTCGGCGAGCTTGACGCCCCAATCGCCGGCGAGGTCGATCTTGGCCACCGGCCCGCGCCAGCCTTGAGTCTGATCGAAGTGCACCAGGCCGTCGATCATGGTCTTGCGCGCGAGGACCTGCAGCTTCGGATCGAGCGACGTACGGACCGACAGCCCGCCTTCATACAATTTCTTTTCGCCATACCGTTCATAAAGCTCGCGCCGCACTTCCTCGGCAAAATATTCGCCAGCAAAGGTATGCGCGCTCGTCGACTTGCCCGTGACGCCGAGCGGCGAGCGCTTTGCTTTCTCCGCGTCGGCGGTCTTCACGAAGCCGGCCTCGGCCATGCGATCAAGCACCCAATTGCGGCGCTCGATTGCGCGCTCGCGTTGCCGGAACGGGTGGTAGTTGTTTGGAGCCTTGGGCAATGCCGCGAGATAGGCCGCCTCAGGGACGGTCAACTCGTTCACCGCCTTGTCGAAGTAGACGAGCGAAGCAGCCGCGACGCCATAAGCGCCAAGGCCAAGATAAATCTCGTTCAGGTAAAGCTCGAGGATTTTGTCCTTGCTGTAGGTGCGCTCGATCTTTAGCGCGAGCAGCGCCTCCTTCATCTTGCGCGCGACGGAGAGTTCGTTAGTCAACAGGAAATTCTTGGCAACCTGCTGTGTGATCGTTGACGCGCCCTGCGGGCGCCGGCTTGAACCATAGTTCTGAAGATAGTTGACTGCGGCGCGCGCGATGCCGGTGAAATCCAGACCGCCATGCTCGTAAAAATTCTTGTCCTCGGCGGCGAGGAACGCATTGATCACCATCTTGGGGACCGCCTGAATAGGGATGTAGAGGCGCCGCTCGCGCGCGTATTCTGCGACCAGCGAGCCATCGGCGGCATGCACTCGCGTCATCACCGGCGGCTCGTAATCCTGCAGCTGCGAATAGTCCGGCAGGTCCTTGGAAAAATGCCACAGGAGACCGGCGGCCGCTGCTATGCCCACCACGAACAAGATGGTGCCGGCTGCGAACAGGAAACCGAAGAAGCGCAGCAAGAGCTTCATGATCGAATGATCCCGCGTCGTGCCTGGTATTTTATCACTACCCGCCCGTTCATGCCCGGCAAAGGGCCATCGCTCTGTGTTTGCTGGGTTTTATGTTGAAACTGAGGCCGGGCGCTCATCTAGCGACGCCCTCCACCGGCTCCCGCCACACGCGGCGTAAGGAAGGTCTCGACAGCCTTCACAACGGCCTGGGCTGTGCGCGCCCGCCAGGCCGGCGAATTGAGCTGCTTGAGGTCGTCTTTCGTCGACATGTAACCGAGTTCGATGAGCACCGAGGGTACATCCGGAGCTGTTAACACTTTAAATCCGGCCGACTTCAGCGGGTGCTTGTGCATGCGAGCCGCACTCTTGAGCTCATCAACGACCGTGCGGGCAAATTGCATGGCGAACGTCTTGGTT
>DASSYU010000263.1:0-2718 GCA_035703125.1 Pseudolabrys sp.
ATGCTGATCAATTCGGCAGTGGTCGCGACCAAGGGCAATCTGTCGGACAAGAACGCGGTGCGTAAGGCACTCGAGAAGGCGGACTTCAAATCGGTGCGCGGCGGCTTCAAGTTCGGACCTAACCACGTTCCGATCCAGAACTTCTATCTGCAGGATGTGGTGAAGGACGGCAACGACTTCGTGCTGAAGACAACCGCCACGATCGTCAAGGACTTCCAGGACGGCCATCACACGAAATGCAAGATGCCGGCAAACTGATGCCGGCGCGGTAAATGACGGCGGCGGCGCACGCGCGCTGCCGCCGTTTTTAATTGCAAAAGTGTGAAGTCTGCGCGCCATGACGCTGTTCATCGAGCAATGCCTCAACGGCCTGCAATTCGGCCTGCTGCTGTTCATGCTGGCGGCCGGGTTGACGCTGGTGTTCGGCATCATGGACCTCGTCAACCTGGCGCACGGCTCGCTGTACATGATCGGCGCCTATTTTGCCGCGACCCTCACCGCGTGGACCGGCAGCTTCCTGCTTGGCGTCGCGATGGCGCTTGCCGGAACGCTGCTCGTCGGCATGATCCTGGAAGTCGTCGTGATGCGGCGGCTTTATGGCCGCGACCACCTCGATCATGTGCTGGCGACGTTCGGCCTCATTCTGTTTTTCGATGAAACGGTCCGGCTGATCTGGGGCCCGGCAGGCTTGAGTTTGCCGCTGCCGTCGTGGCTCAACGCGCCGGTGCAGATTCTCCCCGGGGTCTACTACTCGGCCTACAAGCTCTCGATCATCATCGTGTCGCTGGCGGTCGCGGCTGGCCTTTATTTTCTCGTTATGCGCACGCGCATTGGCATGCTGATCCGCGCCGGCGCCTCGAACCGCGAAATGGTCGGTGCACTCGGTGTCAATATCAAAGTGCTCTACACACTGGTGTTTGGACTTGGGGCGGCGCTCGCCGGACTCGCCGGATTGATGCAGGCGCCGATCCTCACCGTGCAGATCGGGATGGGTGAGATCATCATCATCCTCGCCTTCGTGATCACGGTGATCGGCGGCATCGGTTCGATCCGCGGCGCATTCGTCGCTGCAATTTTTGTCGGCCTCGTCGACACGTTGGGCCGCGCCTTCTTTCCGGACCTGCTGCGAATGGTGCTGAGCCCCGCCGCCGCATCGACCGCCGCCCCGGCGCTGTCGTCGATGCTGATCTACCTGCTTATGGCGATCGTGCTCGTGCTCAAGCCGGAAGGCCTGTTCTCGGCGGGCAACAAATGAGCGGCTGGCTTTCCGCACGTACGGTCACGGTTGTCGTGCTGCTCGCCGCACTGGCGCTTTTGCCACTGTATGTCGAGCTTGGCGGAAGCCGGTTCCTGCTTACCCTGTTCACCCGCATCATCATTTTGGCGATGGCGGCGGTGAGCCTTAATCTGATCCTGGGTTTCGGCGGCATGATGAGCTTCGGCCATGCGGTCTATCTCGGCATCGGCGGCTATGCCGTCGGCATGCTGGCGCACGAGGGAATCTACAGCGGGTTCGTGCAGTGGCCGGTCGCGCTGGCGGCATCCGCTCTCTTTGCCTTGGTCATCGGCGCGCTGAGCCTGCGGACGCGAGGCGTTTATTTCATCATGATCACTTTAGCTTTTGCGCAAATGGCCTACTACGTGGTCGCCGGGCTCGCGCGTTACGGGGGCGATGACGGCCTCACGATCTACAAGCGTAGCCAGTTCTTCGAGCCGATCAATCTGTCGAACAAGACGCAATTTTATTACATCTGCCTCGCGCTGCTTTATGCGTCGATCTACCTCGTGTGGCGCCTCGTCAATTCACGCTTCGGAATGGTGATCCAGGGGTCGCGCTCGAACGACACGCGCATGCGCGCGATTGGTTTCCCGACCTTTCGTTACAAGCTGACCTGCTTCGTCGTTGCCGGCATTCTGTGCGGGCTTGCCGGTGCATTGCTTGCCAATCACACGGATTTTGTCAGCCCTGCAATGATGTATTGGACGCGTTCGGGTGATCTCATCATCATGGTTGTGCTCGGCGGGATGGGCTCGGTAGTCGGCCCAGTATTCGGCGCGATAATGCTTCTAGTGCTGGAGGAGACCCTCTCGGGGATCACGGAGTATTGGCAAATCATCCTCGGGCCGCTCTTGCTGCTGGTCGTGCTGTTCGCGCGTGGCGGCATCGACGGTTTGCTCGGCAAGGTGCGCCATGCCTGACCTGCTGCAGGTTGAAAATCTTGCCAAGCGCTTCGGCGGCATCGTCGCGACCGACGACCTCACCTTCGGCGTTCCCGAGGGAGAATTGCATGCTGTAATCGGTCCGAATGGCGCCGGAAAAACCACGCTGATCGCTCAGCTGGCGGGGGAACGCGAGCCTGATTCGGGCCGCATCCATTTCGCTGGCAACGACATAACGTCAGTGCCGATGTATGCCCGCAGTGCGCTGGGGCTGGCGCGCACATTTCAGATCACTTCACTCTTCCTCGATTTGAGCGTGCTCGACAATGTCGCGCTGGCTGTGCAGGCACATGCTGGCCATTCGTTTCGCTTCTGGCGCAGTGCACGTAGTGAGCTCGAACTGCGCGAACCCGCGCGCGCGGCCCTCGATCGCGTGGGACTGAGCGCCCGCACGCATTTGCCTGCGTCGGCGCTCAGTCATGGCGAGCATCGCCAGATCGAGCTCGCCATGGCCCTTGCCTCGAAGCCACGCATGCTTCTGCTCGACGAGCCGATGGC
>DASSYU010000340.1:0-7027 GCA_035703125.1 Pseudolabrys sp.
CTTCGTAGGCGGCGTAAAGGGGGCGGAGTACCGGCTCAACGAGCGGCTGCGTGACCTCATCGGTGCGCCCGCCGATCGCAACCTGCGCCTGCTGGTAGGAAAGGCGCGCGGCCGAACGCATCATAATCCGATGGAATGTGTGAGATCGCTTGCGGCCGTCGGTGCCGACCACCATCCGAACTGCCAGTGCCGCGCGATCCTCATGCGGGCGCAATGAGCAGAGATCGTTCGATATCCGCTCCGGCAGCATCGGCACGACACGGTCGGGAAAGTAGACCGAATTGCCGCGCGTAAGCGCTTCGCGGTCGAGCGCCGAACCCGGCCGCACGTAGTAGGCGACGTCGGCGATAGCCACGTTGACGATAAATCCGCCGCGATTGTTCGGTGCCGTGTCAGGCTCGGCCTGCACCGCATCGTCGTGATCCTTGGCATCTGGCGGGTCGATCGTGACGAGCGGAACGTGCCGCCAGTCCTCGCGACCGCCAAGCGTCGCCGGCGCAGCCGCATCGGCCTCTTGTTGCGTCTCATGTCGGAAGACCGACGGGATACCGTGCGTGTGAATGGCGATGATGCTGACGGCGCGCTCGCTCTTCAGCGATCCCAGTCGTTCAACCACGCGGCCGGTTGGCAGGCCGAGACGTGGCGCGCGGGAGGTTTCGACCGCGACTAGGTCTCCGTCCTGGGCATCGGCAGAGGCGCCAGCCGGGATCGCCAGTTCCTTGCCGAGCATTTTCTTGTCGACCGGCTCCAGGCGGCCGCCGCCATGCGCGATCTTACGAAAGATGCCCAATACGCGGTGCTTGGGATGGTCGATGATCTTGATGACCCGACCGTGATGACGAATGCCGCTGTCTTCGTCGGCTTCTTCAACGCGGAGCAGCACGCGGTCCCCGAGTCCGGCGGCTTCGCTAGGGTGCGGTTTGCGTGGAGCGGAGATGCGGATCCTGGGCGCAGGTCCGTGTGTGTCCTCGTCCCATTCGTCAGGCGTGGCAATGAGATCACCATCGCTGTCGCGAGCGGTCACATCCGCGAGCACGGTGGAGGGCAGGGTCCCCGGGTGATGCAGCTTCTTCCGCCGTTTCTCGACAGAGCCTTCATCGGCCAATTCGCGAAGCATGCGTTTAAGGTCGGCGCGCAGCGCGTTTTTTAGTCCGAACGCACGCGCGATTTCGCGGGTGCCGACTTTTCCGGGCTGATTACCGATGAAGGCGAGTATGTCGGCTTTGGAAGGGAGGGAGGGTGTTCGTTTGGATTTCTTATTCAAAATAGACAGTCCTGCGCCAAAACGGCGCTGTTAAATTAAATGTAGTCAGGCAAGCCGGTATTCGCCAGCTATTCGGCGGCGGTGAATTTTGCGGCCTTTTTTACCGGCTTCTTGCGCGGCTTGGCTGACTTTTCGGCCTTGTCTGCCGGTTCCGCCGTCTTTTTCTTACGCCCCTTCGGAGCTTCTGATGGCTCGCCCGCCTTCTTGCGGCCGGCTGCGCGCCGCGGCTGAGAACTCAGTTGATCGGCGCGCGCGTCAAGCAGCACGACCGCTTCAGTCAGCGTGATGGTCTCGGGCGTTCTGTCGCCGGTTATCGTCGCGTTGATGCCGTTGTGGCTCACGTACGGGCCATAGCGGCCATTCTTGACGACAACCGGGCCGCCCTGATCGGGATGTTCGCCCAGGACCTTGCCTGGATCGGCGCCGAACCGCCGGCCCTTCTTCGGGTTCGCCTTCTTCTCGGCGATCAATGTGACGGCGCGGTTGAGACCGATCGTCAAAACATCGTCGCCTTCTTCCAGGTTGGCGTAGATCTTGCCGTGCTTCACGTATGAGCCGAAGCGTCCGATGCCTGCGACTATCGGCTCGCCGTCTTCCGGCGACAGTCCGACTTCACGCGGCAGCGACAACAGGCCGAGCGCCTTTTCCAGATCAATATCGTCGGGCGACACACCTTTTGGAATTCCGGCGCGCTTGGGCTTTTCGACTTCCGGCTTTTTCTCGCCTTTCTTCGGCTTGGGCGGCCTGATCTGCTCGCCAAGCTGCAGATAGGGCCCGTAGCGGCCGCCGCGCAGTGTTACTTCCAACCCTGTGGCCGGATCTTCACCCAGAACCCTTTTGCCCTGAATGCCATCGGCGCTCGGTGTAATTTGCCGCGTGAAGTTGCATTCCGGATAGTTCGAGCAACCGACGAAAGCCCCGAAGCGGCCGGTCTTCAGTGAGAGCTGACCGGTCTCGCACTGCGGGCATTGGCGGCGCGGTTTGCCGTCAGTCCGCTCGGGAAAAATATGCGGCTCGAGTAGGTCGTTGAGCGCATCGAGCACGACGCGATTGCGTACTTCCTTGATGTCGTTGACGGCGCCGACGAACTCCGACCAGAACTCGGCGAGCACGGCCCGCCAGTCGATATTGCCCGCCGAAATCTCGTCGAGTTTTTCCTCGAGGCTGGCTGTGAAGTCGTATTCGACGTAGCGCGCGAAGAAGCTTTCAAGGAAGGCGACGACGACACGACCTTTGTCTTCCGGAATGAGCCGTTTCTTGTCGATCCGCACATAGCCGCGATCCTGCAGCACCTGGAGGACGGAGGCATAAGTGGAGGGCCGGCCGATGCCGAGCTCTTCCATCCGCTTGACCAGCGCCGCCTCCGAGAACCGCGGCGGCGGCTCGGTGAAGTGCTGCGAAGACTCGATCGCCTGCTTGCTGAGCGTTTCGCCTTCCGATATCGCGGGCAGGTGCCGCGATTCGTCATCATCCGGCGTCTCGTCCTGGCCTTCCTGATAGAGCGTCAGAAAGCCGTCGAATTTCACCACCTGACCTGAGGCGCGAAGTTCGATGTTGCGTGAGCCCGCCTTCGCAACAATGTCGACCGTGGTGCGCTCGAGTTCGGCGGATTCCATCTGGCTCGCGACCGCGCGGTTCCAGATCAACTCGTAGAGCCGTGCCTGATCGCGATCGACATATTTTGCGACTTCCGCAGGCGTGCGGCTTGCGCTGGTCGGGCGTACCGCTTCGTGGGCCTCCTGCGCGTTCTTGGATTTGTTGTGGTACTCGCGCGGCGACGCAGGGACGTATTCCTTGCCGTAGTTGCGGCCAAGCATCGTGCGGATGTCCGCAATGGCTTCCGGTGCCAAGTCGATGCCGTCAGTACGCATATACGTAATCAAGCCGGTCGCTTCGCCGTCGATTTCCATGCCTTCGTACAACCGCTGGGCGAGACGCATGGCGACCGCCGGTGCAAAGCCGAGCTTTCGGCTCGCCTCCTGCTGCATGGTCGAGGTGGTGAAGGGCGGCGGCGGATTGCGCCGTGCGGGCTTTGCCTCGACCGACGTCACCTTGAAGGTCGCATTCTCGAGATCTCGGGTGAACGCTTCCGCTTCGGCGCCCGAATTGATGTCGAGACGCTGGATCTTCTGTCCGTCCGCGCCGACCAGACGCGCTTCGAACACTTCGTTGCGCGGCGTCGCGAGCCTGGCGAGAATCGACCAATACTCCTTCGCAACAAACTTCTCGATTTCGAGTTCGCGATCGCACACAAGCCGAAGCGCGACCGACTGCACGCGTCCGGCAGAGCGCGCACCCGGCAGCTTTCGCCACAGCACCGGTGAAAGGGTGAAGCCGACGAGATAGTCGAGCGCGCGGCGCGCGAGGTAGGCATCGACCAATGCGGCGTCGATCATCCGTGGATGCTTCATCGCATCGATCACTGCCTGCTTGGTGATTGCGTTGAAAACGACGCGCTCGATCTTGTGGTCCTTGAGCGCCTTCTTTTCCTTCAGCACCTCGAGCACGTGCCAGGAAATTGCTTCGCCCTCGCGATCCGGGTCGGTGGCGAGGATTAGCTTGTCGGCGCCCTTGAGCGCCCGCGCGATATCATTGATCCGCTGGTTCGACCTGGCGTCGACCTCCCAGAGCATGCGGAAATCATTGTCGGGATCGACGGAACCATCCTTGGGGGGCAGGTCCCGGATATGGCCAAATGAGGCCAGAACCTCATAGCCGGCGCCGAGGTACTTATTGATCGTCTTCGCCTTGGACGGCGACTCGACTACGACAACATTCATGAAAATCCAATGGGTTAGCCGCCAGGCCTGTTGAGAATCAAGGCGGAATCGGCCGCATGTTTGGCCCGGAACATGGGGAAGGTGACCCCTACTGTCAAATACGCGGGTTAAGAACGCGTGTCAGACCAGCGAAATAGGGCACGAAAGAGACGACAACCGTAAGTTGTATCAAGGTCGGACTACCAGCTTCAAGGCGGTCCGCGGACTGCTGGAGACCTAGAGCCGAGGCGAGACGCCGAGTTTTTCTAGCAACGCGGGCGTCGGATTGCCGTCGGGGACCATCCCCAGCTTCTTTTGCTCGACGCGAATGTTGTCGCGCAAATCGAAATCGATGTGGGCCTCAAACTCGTTCACTTTGTAGCCGAGTGCCGCGAGTCTCTTCTGCAAGGCAACACGCGCGTCGCGCGAGAGCTGGCGATCGTCCTTAGGCCAGGGCGTCTTGATCAGATCGCCGCCGTGGATTCGGTCGGCGAGGTGCCCGACCGCGAGCGCATAAGCATCGGAGTTGTTGTATTCCTTGAGTACATTAAAGTTTTCCGTGACGATAAAGCCCGGGCCGCTGGCGCCGCTGGGAAAGAAGAGGATGCCCTGTCCGGAGTTGGGGAACGCCTTGCCGTCGGCGCGGCGCACGCCGAGCGCTTGCCATTCCGCAAAACTTGCGCGGCTGCGCATGTAGTCGAATCCGTCCGGCACGAGAACCTCGAAACCCCAGGGAAGCGCCGGATTCCATTTCCATTTGCGCAGGTAGTTGGCGGTCGACGCAAGCACATCCGGTACGTTGCCCCAGATATCCGCCCGTCCGTCGCCGGAAAAATCAATCGCATAGTCGACGAAGTTCGACGGCATGAACTGGGTCTGGCCCATCGCGCCGGCCCAAGAGCTGACCATCTTTTCGCGGGCGATGCGATTGTCTTGCATGATGCGCATCGCCACGATCAGCTCGTTGCGAAAATAGGGGTCGCGGAATTTCACATAGGCGAGGGTGGCGAGCGACCGGAACACGTCCCAACGATCTTTTTCTGACCCGAAGTCCGATTCCATGCCCCACAAGGCGAGCAGGACCCAGCGTTCGACCTGAAACTTCTTTTCAACGACATCGAATGTTTTTGCCCATTCGCGGCCTTTGAGCTGCGCGTCGGCGATGCGCCGTTTCGATACGATGGCGTTCACGTAGTCGCCGACGGGTTTGCCGTATTCCGGCTGACGCCGGGTCGCGGTGATCACCCGTTGATCGGGAGTGAATCCCTTCATGGCAGTATCGAACGTCGTGCGGCTGATGCCCTTTGCCTGCGCATCCGGCCACAGCTCTGCGAGAAATGCCGAAACGGGTTGTTCCTGGCCCCGCGATGGCGCCACCAGCACGATCAGTATAGCCGCGACAGCCAGGTGAAATCGAATGAACATGACGATTGGGGGTATCGCACGTTAGAGCAATGACACCAACCCCGCGCCGTGACGTTCAATCCGCCCGGCAATTTCGAGTTCCAGCAGGGCAGCGCGCACGATCGCCGCCGTGGTCTGCGCAAGACGCACCAAATCATCGATCGAAACAGGCGTCGGCCCGAGAAGTGAGACGATCCGGTTGCGGTCATCGGCGCCAGGCTCGGCATTTTTCTGCAGCACGTTCTGCGCAGGCTCCCGCACTTCGGTCAAATGGATGCCGCGCCCGAGGATCGGCTCAATGGCGGCGATCACGTCAGAGGCCTCGGTCACCGGAATAGCCCCCTGCTTGAGCAATCCGTTTGTGCCTTCACAGCGTGGATCAAGGGGAGAGCCGGGCACCGCAAAGACCTCGCGGCCCTGCTCTCCGGCCAGCCGGGCCGTGATCAGGGAGCCCGACCGCCGTGCGGCTTCCACGATGATGACGCCGATCGAAAGGCCGGAAATCAAACGGTTACGACGAGGAAAGTCGTGGGCGCGCGGCTCCCACGCAAGCGGCATCTCCGAAATAGCGGCGCCGTCGACCACCAGAGCCTCGACCAATTCAACGTGCTCGGCCGGATAGATACAGTCATGGCCGCCGGCGAGAACGGCGATCGTGCCGGTTTGCAGGCTGGCGCGGTGTGCTGCCGCATCGATGCCGCGTGCGAGACCGGAGACGACGGCGAATCCCGCAGCACCGAGATCGCGCGCCATTCGATCGGCGAATTTCACGCCGGCGGCCGAAGCGTTGCGGGACCCGACAATTGCAATTTGCGGTCGCGCGAAGACATCGGGGTTTCCACGGACACCGATTAACGGAGGCGCGTCGTCGATCATCTGCAGGCGCAAAGGATAGGCAGGCTCGCTTATCGCAACGTATTCGACGCTCCGAGCACGTGCGGCCTTTAGTTCCGCCGCGGCCTGTTCACGAGTGAAAATGCGTGGCGAGGATGCTGACCCTCCGCGGCGCGCCAGGTCGGGAAGTGCCGCCAGCGCAGCGTGAGCGCTTCCGAAAGTGCTGGATCAGATCCTGAAACGTTCGAGGACCCACCCTGTCCGTTCGAATGAGGCGGAGCCAATCGAGCCGCTCGGTGTCACTTAGCTGCTGTTGCCCGGTCAACGTGCCGCCCGTCCATGTTCATGGCGCAGCACTACAACCGTTCGAGCGGTAATACAACCTTTGGTTTAGTTGGCGGTGGACGCCTTCGCACCGATTTTTCCTTCGCTGCCGTTCAGAAGGCGCGCGATGTTCGCGCGGTGCATGAACCACAACAAAACGGTGAGCAACAGCAATAGCGCCGCGACACTGGGCAAGCCGAAATACCAGAGTGCGAATGGTGTAAGCGCGCTCGCGACGAGAGCGGCGAGGGAGGAATAGCGGGTGGCCGCAGCAACGACCAGCCACACGATGCAGAAGAACAATGCCGCCGGCCAATGGAGCCCGATAAGCAGGCCAATATAAGTGGCGACCCCTTTGCCGCCTTTGAATTTGAGCCAGACCGGAAAGAGATGGCCGAGGAAGGCGCCAAGTGCGGCCGCAAGCGCTGGATCAGGACCGTAA
>DASSYU010000402.1:0-5689 GCA_035703125.1 Pseudolabrys sp.
GCAGCGTCGTTCTTCTGCCGTTTGACGTAGGGCTTTACGTAAGCCGGCGGCATTAGCCGCACGGTATGGCCGAGCGCCTTGAGCTCACGTGACCAATGGTGGGATGACGCGCAGGCCTCGATGCCCACCAGGCACGATGGCAACTTCTGGAAGAACGCCAGGACGTAACGGCGCTTGAGCTGACGGCGGATGAGAACTTCGCCTTGCGCATCAACGCCGTGCACCTGAAATACCGACTTGGCGATGTCGAGACCGACTGTTGTAATCGTTTGCATGTTTGGCTCCTCTAAATAGTGGGGCCTTAACAGCGCCCACATTCATGCCACTCACGTGCCGGTGGAGGAGCCGTCCACAGCATCAAAAGCGGACATTATTCGCGGGTGCCGGAATGTCCGCTAAGGGTCGGCACATTGAGGTTTAATAGGAGGGCTTAGCTGATGACGTCGTGGACCTGCAGCGGCTGGTCCTTTACCGAATACCATTCGGCACGGGCGGCCGCGCGCCGCTTGCCATTCTCTGACAGCGGCAGGTGCAGCGCATTGAGCAGCGCAATTACTTCCTCTCGCGCGCTGACGTGCGACTTAATTGGCCGCCTGCCGCGCGTCGCCTTGTCGAGATCGTCGAGCGCGGTCAAGCCGCGCGGGAAAATTTCGCGGTAGACCACGCGCTCGGCAAAGCCGTCGACCCAGCGGAAGCCCATACGCTTAGACAATTCGGTCAGCCCCTCGCCAACTAGGCGCTTATTGCGCGAACCGAGCGCAGACAGACGATTGCGCACGACAATCCAGTCGGTGAGCCGGCCGTCGACTAGCCGACGCTGGCGGCGCGCCGCGCGCACCATCTCAGCGTGGTGGCTTTCGTCGGTGACGGTGAAATTCAACGGATCGAGCGCGGCGAGCACGTCGAAGTCGAGGAAGCTGTCGTTGATCGGCGTGACCAGCGTGTCCGCCATCGAATGGGCGAGCCGCATCAGAAAGGTGTCGTGGCCGGGCGTATCGATCACCACCACGTCGTGGGTGTGCTCGATCGCGCTGATGGCGGCGGAGAAGTTGGCGAACTCCTGCGCTTCATTGGCTTCGACGGAATTTCCTTCGCCGCGCTCGATGCAGTAATGCATCGGCAGCTCCAGCTCAATACGCGCACGCTCGGCCCAGGCGCGGCGGTTCTCAATATAATGGGTGAAGCTTTTTTGCCGGCTGTCGAGATCGATAGTGGCGACGCGCTGGCCGGCCTTGAGCAGCGCCACCGCAATGTGCAGCGCTGTGGTGGACTTGCCCGTGCCACCCTTTTCATTGCCGAGCACCACCACGTGCGCGAACGGAGATGCTTGTTGGATCGGCTGGACTAACATGACGCGTCCTTTGATCTCGTTGTTTAACCATTAACCGGGATTTGGCTCCCAACCTAATTTAATATTTGCGCTTTTCTGAGCATCCCACAAGCACGCGCCGGCAAAGGAAGTCGCGCAAAAACGCAGGCGCCCCGTTTATCGGCGATAGACCCACCCCCCAGACAGAAAAAGAAATGAGCAAAACATCAAAACCGCGGACTACGCCCATTTAACCAGGCCAGGTCGCTAATCCCCTCGGTCGGCCGATCGGAAGCCGCAACAAGTTCTCCGAGCATTCTGCCGCGATCTGGCCGCCAAGTGGGGCGGAGGGTAGAATTATCGAAAGCATCGCTGGAAACGAACATCTTGAGATTCAATGGCGGCTCGCCACTTTGAAAGAAGCAAAAGCGGTCGTGACTCAATATCACAAATACCTGACGGAAAACTCGCTCATCAGATCGATACCAGCACAAAGCGCATGACGGCATCTTCCTTCTTCGCAGTTATTCGTTCCAACGCACAACTCTCCACATGGGATGCCTGCGCTGCAGGTTTGCGCCGCGACCGCAATTTTCGCAATCGACCCGTATCAGATCGAAGCTTGCCGATCAGACCCGATCGCGCATACCCTTCACTCCTTTCGCTTCGGCACAGTGGTCGCAGCAGTAAAACGTGCCGTCTTTCTCCAGGCCGTGGCCCATGATCTTGATACCGCAATGGGCACGACGTTGTTCATGAGTCGCTTTCATTCGCACCGTACAAGTCCGGGCCATCAAAGGCGTGGCTCAAGATCAAAAATCCGAAAGCGCCGGCATTCATACGCGTCCTCGATAGCCCGTCCCGATGAGGCGGAGACCCGATGACCGCGTGAGCAACAGCAAATCGAACGCGCAGGCGAGGTGATCGAAGCAGCCCCCATGCGTTCGATCAAAGTTCGGCATGCCATCCTTTCCAGCGCACACGACCTCAGCGTGGATGATTGCGGCGTCTTTGATCCTGGCGGCCTCTTCAACGGCGCCTTTGATCTTGGCGGCCTCTTCAACAATGAGCTGGGCATTCATCGTATAGAGCCGCACCCGCCCGTCTCGGATGTGGATGCGGCAGCCATCATGCTTCAGCTCATCCACCCAGCCGGGGACCGCGCGGCGGGCGCTTTGAAACCGTGGGACGGATGAATGAAGGCGGCAGCGGCGCTGCCACGTGAGGCGCACGGATATAAGCGGAATCTAACAGAGCTGCCAGCGCTCGGAATCGGCGGAACCCCCGGCTAGAAACCTAGAGCCGAGTTAGAAACTCCGAACACCACGCCGCGTTAGCCTTATGGAAAAAAATGGTTCGGAAGTGCCCGCCTCGAACGGCGTTCAGAGCCAACAGGGAGGATTCCCATGCATATCAGCGAAGCAATGAGCACAGACGTTAAAATAGCCAGCCCGAAGCAATCGATTCAGGATGCCGCGCGTATGATGATGGAGATCGACGCAGGCTGAGCCACGAGGTCAAATATTGTTTTGACAACGACGACATCGACGCGGTCGCGCTAAACATGGCTGATCTTAAGCTGCGCCGGCTGCCAGTGGTGAACCGACAAAAGCGACTTGTCGGCATTGTTTCGCTCGCTGATATCGCGCTGAGCGGTGGGCCGAATGATGCCGCTACCGCGCTATCTGGCATATCCGAGCCTGGCGGCGAGCATTCGCAATCGGACCCTGGCGTCCATTTTAACGAATTTCAGTAGTACAGCCCGCGTGAGCTACGCATAGGGCGGACAGACCCATGACGGTCACAATCGGTCGCGGCAGGCTGACAAAGTCGCTGCGATTGGTGCTCCTTGGAAAGGACCCCCGTCGCCACGGGTGTTGCTGCCTTCGCGGTCACGGTCGGCTATCATGCGGTTGCGATGGCAGACCTCAGGGTCACATGCATATGCGGCGCGATCTACGAGGTGATCCAAACTAAGGAGCCTTCTGGGGAAGCGCGGCCTTCTAAGTGCGTCCTGTGCGACCGGGAATTGTGGGCACGGGAGGAAATTAATGTCGGCCAAATTGGCCTCCTTTGGCGTCCAGAACAGGATCGAGAGTAGTGAAGTGCGGTCGCGTTAATCAGATCGTTTTCTACGCGGCATCGGTCCTGCGAACGCCCAGCGCATTGATTGCGCGTTGCTCGATTAATTTCGGATCGCGTTCACCCGTCGCCACGCCATTGATGATTGCTTTGGCAATTAGCTCAGTTATCGGGTCGTCGCGATTGACTATCCCGAGATTGACTAGCGCGCTTTCATAAGCAGCGCTCATGGTTTCGATGTCCATCTGCCCGAACGAACCGTTGGCGATTAACTTGTAAATGGCGATGAGACTCCCGCTGCTGCTGGTTGCTAACGGAACTTAACGGTTACCTTTTCCGCATAAGCGCATTTCGTGCATTCAAACGTGCGCACGTCTTGCCCAGCTTCGTCGCTCGGCTCAATGCACGCAGGAAACATCGGAAGCCCGCAGGTCGGGTACCGACGTTGACCGCAAACGGGGCGATTGCGCACTCGTATTGGTGCGCGCCCTGGCAGAACCGGCATTATTTCATTCCCCGGCACCGGGCGGCGGCCGAAAGTCGGGCGTCACGAACGGAATTTGCCGCACCGGCCCGTGAAGGCCGAGGATTACTACCGCTTCTGGTCGGTGTCCTCGGTATTTGCGCCTGAACTGCCGCCGCCTCTCGTGCGGCGTTTCTCATCGAGCCCGCCCCATCGCTCGAGCAACAAAGTAGACATCTCCAGACGGACGATCGCTTTCTCTTAATTATTGCTGCGTAAGCCGCGGCTGGCGACATAGAGCGCGAGCGCGGCGGCGTTCGAGACATTGAGGCTCTTGATCTCGCCCGGAAGTTTGATGCGCGCAACGTAGTCGCAGGTTTCTTTGGTCAGTTGCCGCAGGCCCTTGCCCTCGGCGCCGAGCACGAGCGCGAGCGGCGCGCGCAAGGCGAGATCGGCGAGGTCGGCATCGCCTGTGCTGTCGAGACCGATGACGAGAAATCCGCTTTGCTTGATCGCGGCAAGGGCGCGCGCCAGATTCTGCACGTTGATCAGCGGTACATACTCCAATGCACCCGATGCGGCCTTCGCCAGCGCGCCGCTCGCCTCCGGGCTGTGACGCTGCGTCGTCACGATCGCGGTTGCTCCGAAGGCCGCGGCCGAACGGAAAATGGCGCCGACATTGTGCGGATCGGTGATCTGGTCGAGCACCAGTACCACGCCTTCTGCCGGAAGTGCCTCGATCGCGGGCGAGGGCAGAGGATCGGTCTCAAGATAGAGGCCCTGATGCACGGCGTCGGGCACCAGCCGCTCCGCGATCGACGACGGCCGCACGATCTCCGGAGCGATGCGCGCGGGAATACCTTCCTCCGATATCCGCCGAGCGGCGTTCTCTGTGGCGAGGAGCTTGCGAATGTGGCGCGCCGGATTTTTCAGCGCCGCGATCACCGTGTGCCAGCCGTACATCACGACCGGGCCGTCGGCGTCGGCCCGCAGACTTTCGCGGCGCGCGCGCTCAAACCGGTCGCGCCGCTCGATCTGTTCGCGCGTGGCGCCCGGCTTTGCGCCGGTGCGGGGTCGGCCTTTTGGCGGTCGTGACATTATCGCTCTTGTCCATGGCTCCACCGCTCAGCCCGAGTGGTGAGGGCGGCGGATTTTGAAGGGGGGTGCCTTAACTGATCCGCAGCGCGCGGAACAGCATCCATTGACTTCGCGGGGGCATCTCCCCATAAAACCGGCACAACCCGACCGGCCGGCGGGCGGAGCCGATTATCTTTCGAGATCAATACGGTGCGACGGCTTCGGGGGAGTGTCCCGAGCGGCAAAGGGGGCGGACTGTAAATCCGCTGGCTATGCCTTCGCAGGTTCGAGTCCTGCCTCCCCCACCAGATTGCAAACACAAAAGAAAATTGAATTTGGCCCGGTCTCTCCCCGCCCTTTCATGTCGTGCATGTCGTAGAATTTTCCCAAGCAATTTCAATGGCTGCTAACGGGTGACGGCGTACGGCAGACAATCCTTCGCTGCGGGTGTATTCTTAAATTTAGCTACGGCCACACCCCTTCGCACGCCTGTATCGGGAACCACCCGTGGCGAGTTACCGTTCATTCCGAGTGGCGGGCGACCCCGCCGCAGCCGCGCTCGGGTGGCCCCAGAGTCCCAAGAACCTCCAGGCCCATCCGGCGCGGTCTTGCCGGGACGTTGTGGGAGTTGCGTCATGCGTAATCGGACCCCGCTGGCACCGGGCGAGCCAGCTTTTGATGTCACCGTTCATATCGTTCTGAATGATTTTGGCGACCGCCCTGGCCGCACCTATTGCGAAACCGACGAAGCCGCCGCC
>DASSYU010000491.1:0-4387 GCA_035703125.1 Pseudolabrys sp.
GCGTGCGACGCGCGTCGAAGATCCCTGGCTGAGAGTGGCCAGCTTTTTCAGCAGATCGGCAAACTTCTGGCGGACGCCCGGCGCGCCGACGATATCGGATGCGGACGCGTCGGGACCGAGGCCGCCAAGTTTCCGGCAGGCCTCGATATCGGGGAACACAAGCGCAGCGATGAAATCGCGATCGGCGCCGGCAAAGACCACGTCCCGGATGTAGGGCGCAAAGTGATCGATGAAGCGCGCGCGCAGCGGCCCAACGCTGACCCATGTGCCAGTGGAAAGCTTGAAATCCTCGGCGATCCGGCCGTCGAACAGCAATCCTTTGCCCGGATCGTTCGGATCAACGAATTTCAGCGCGTCGCCGATCTTGTAGAAGCCGTCTTCATCGAACGCGTCGCGCGTCAACTCGTGCTGCCGCCAATATCCGGGAGTGATATGCGGGCCGCGCAACCGCGCCTCCAGTTTCCCTTCGTTCGGAACCAGCTTGAGCTCAACGCCCGGCGTCGGCACCCCTATGTTGCCGGGCCGGTCGAAATCCCACGAACACGCAAGAGCGAGCGGCGAGGTCTCCGTCGATCCGAGCGAGGACAGGAAAATAATGCGCTCGCCCGTCGTTTCGACCGCGAGTTGCGTGAGCTCGTCCCACGTTGTCTGGTTTAGTCCCGCACCGGCATAAAAGAGGACCTTCAATCGGCTGAAGAAATTGCGGCGCAGGGTCTCATCGGCACGAAAGTGATCGACCAACGCCTCGTAGCCCTTGGGGACATTGAAATAGATGGTGGGAGCGATCTCGCGCAAATTGCGCACGGTCTTCGGCACGCCCGGTGGCGTCGGGTTGCCTTCGTCGATGTAAAGGGAGCCGCCAAACGTCAGCACCATATTGAAGTTGTGGTTGCTGCCGAAAGTGTGACTCCATGGGAGCCAGTCGACCACGACCGGCGGCTCATCTGTGACGAAGGCGAAGCCGGAGGCGAGCATCGCCTGGTTCGAGCACAGCATGCGATGTGTGTTGATGACGGCCTTGGGGCTTCCGGTCGAGCCTGACGTAAACAGGAACTTGACGATCGTGTCGGGCGTGACTGCATCGTGCGCTGCGTCAACGCTCGCGTCGTCCGGAGCGCCAAGGAGGTCGGAAAACAATGCGGTCTTTCTGTCGCCCAGCGGATTGCGCGCGACTACGAGCTCGATTCCGTCCGGAACCGCTGCATAAAGGGCGCGCGCAAAGGGTCCTCCGTCGTTCACGAAGACGAGCCCGGGCGTCAGCAGCTCAAATATCATTCGTAATTTTCCGAAGTCGCTCGACATCAGCGAGTAGGCAGGCGAGATCGGCGCATAGGGGATACCGACGTATGTCGCTGCCAGGCCGAGCAGCGCGTGCTCGATATCGTTACCGGACAGCACAACAATGGGTTTGTCGGGAGAGAGCCCGCGCCGTAGCAGCGCGGCGCCAATCCGCCGCACGTCGGAGAGAACCTGCGCATAGCTGAGCTTGCGCCAATCTCCCTGTGAGTCGCGCTGGGCAAGGAATGTGCGTTCGGGCGCAGTTCTCGCCCAATGCTCGAGAGCATCACTGAGCTTGCGATGGTATTTGCCGAGCGGTTGCGCCGCGCGGATATGCATGACGCCATCGGCGCTCTTTTCAAGGACGACGTCGAGCTTGCCGAGCCGGACCGGCCGCAATGGTGCGGCCGCGGGGGTCGTGACCTTCGGTGCTGGGTTTGACATCAGCGCTTGTAATCCCGGCTAGTTGCGTGTGGCCTTCGGTGCCCGCTTCTCAAGAAAATCCTTCAGGCGCGCTTTTGCCTCGGGGTCGGCCTGCGCAATCGCCGATATAAGCGCCTCCACGGCGTACCCGCTCTGCGGATTCATTTCAGCAATGCGCGGCAAGGCGTGCATCACGGCGAAATTTGTCAGCGTTGCGTTACCGGCGATGCGTTGCGCGAGCTCAAGACCTTTTGCAAAACCCTTGCCGGCTTCCACCAGGTAAGTCGTCAGACCGATGTTCTGGCCTTCTTCGGCAGAATACGTGTGGCCGGTGAGCATCATGTCCATCATTCGCGCGGTGCCGATCAACCGCGGCAGGCGGACCGAACCACCACCGCCGACGTAAATGCCGCGGCTGCCTTCGGGCAGCGCATAGTAGGCCGATTGCTCGGCAACGCGCACGTGCGCCGCGGCGGCAAGCTCAAGACCGCCGCCGACCACCGCGCCATGCAAAACAGCGACGGCCGGGACTTTACCGAATTGAATTTTCTCAAACGCTTTGTGCCAGAGCCCCGAATGCGCGATGCCTTGTGTAACATCACGTTCTTCCAGCTCTGAGAGATCAAGGCCGGCAGAGAAATGCTCGCCCTCGCCGGCGATCAGCACCGCGCCGATGCCATCCGGCAACGACATAAAGAACTGCTCGATCCCGACAATAGCCTCGTCGTTGAGCGCGTTGCGCTTTTGCGGCCGGTTAAGTCGCAGAATGGCGACCGCGCCCTCGCGCTCCGCAATGAGGGACGCCGGAAGCCTGACTGCAAGACGCTCCGCCATTATTCCACCTCGTAGACATCAAGACGCACAGCGCGTGCTTCGCGCTGGCCGCGCGCCAGGGCCAGAATCCGGTTGAGCCAATCGACCTTCGGGTCGGAAGCCTCGAACCGCATCACGGTCCGGAAATAATAGTGAGCAGGATCGACATTGTCGCCCCGCGCCAGCCTTTCCATTACTTCGGGCGGCCCGTGCCGGAGCCCCTCGCTGGTGACCATGATGCGGGCGCCGGCGTCGGTTTCGATGATGTACCGCGCTTTGATATCGGCAGCGCCGTCTGTGCGGATGATCTGCCAATCCGCGCCGCCCGGAAGAATCCGCCCATTGAGCTTTGGCCCGCGCACGCTGCCGCCGAGGATGCCGATGATACGGCGTTCGCCATAGGGCGTGCGGCCGAGATTTGTGATGCCCTCAAGCTCGGCGTGAATCGTGAAAATAGGTTGCTTTCCCAGCATGACGGCAATCCGTTGGGGCCCCAACTTGTGACCAGCGGCCATTTGACCCTGCCGGTGGCCAGCCGTAAATACGGGACGCAACCGGGATCCAGTCTCTATGGCGCGTATTGCCTCGCTCGCCGAAGCCATCAAGTCCGCCATCCACGATGGCGACACAATCGCTCTGGAGGGGTTCACCCACCTTATTCCTCACGCCGCCGGTCACGAGATCATTCGTCAGGGCCGCAAGAGCCTGACGCTGATCCGCATGACGCCCGACCTCGTTTACGACCAGCTGATCGGGATGGGTTGCGTGTCCAAGCTCGTCTTTTCGTGGGGAGGGAACCCGGGCGTCGGCTCGCTACACCGGTTGCGCGACGCGGTCGAAAACGGATGGCCGCACAAGCTCGAACTGGAAGAGCACTCGCATGCCGCGGTGGCAAACGCCTATGAGGCCGGCGCTGCCGGGCTGCCGTGCGCGATTTTCCGCGGCTACATCGGCGGCGACCTGCCGAAGGTCAATTCCAAGATCAAGCGCGTGACGTGTCCGTTCACTGGCGAGGAGCTTGCCGCCGTGCCAGCGCACCGTCCAGACGTTGCCGTTATTCACGCGCAACGCGCCGACAAGGCGGGCAATGTCATGATTGAAGGCGTGCTCGGCGTGCAGAAGGAAGCCGTGCTTGCTTCCAAGTGTTCGGTGGTCACGGTCGAAGAAATTGTCGACGAGCTTCCTGAGCGCAGCCTCAACGCTGTCGTGCTACCGTACTGGACCGTCGGTCATATTGCCGAGGTGCCCGGTGGCGCCTTTCCATCCTACGCGCAAGGCTACTATCCGCGCACCAACAGCTTCTATAAGGAGTGGGACGCAATCTCCCGCGAGCGCGACTCGTTCCTTGCCTGGATGAAAGAGAACGTGCTGGCCAAGGGACCAGAGGTCTTCGCACAACACGTGCGCAAATTCCGGACGGCGGCGGAGTAAGCATCATGGCCGACTATACGCCGAACGAAATGATGACGATCGCTGCGGCCCGGGCACTGAAGGACGACGACGTTTGTTTCGTCGGCATCGGCATGCCGTCGGCTGCGGCGAATCTCGCGCGCCTGACGCACGCGCCGAACATCACGCTCATTTATGAGTCAGGGACACTTGCGACCAAACCGAATATTCTACCGCTCTCGATCGGCGACGGCGAACTGTGCGAGACCGCAATCACCACTGTTTCGGTGCCGGAAATGTTCCGTTACTGGCTGCAAGGCGGACGCATCAAGGTCGGCTTCCTCGGCGGCGCGCAGATCGACAAGTTCGCCAATCTCAACACGACGGTGGTCGGACCTTATGACAAACCGAAGGTCCGGTTGCCGGGTGGCGGCGGTGCACCGGAGATCGCGACCTCGTGCGGTGAGATCTTCATTATCATGGC
>DASSYU010000072.1:0-4856 GCA_035703125.1 Pseudolabrys sp.
CTCATCGCGCGTCACAAGCCATGGCCCGACTGGACAGAAACTGTCTAGGCTTTTGCCGAGAAACCATTGCTTGTGGCGCTGCTGCACGGCGCGTGCGGTGACATCGTTGACGATGGTGTAGGCGAAAACACAATCTAGCGCGTCGGTGCGCTTTATGTTCTTGCAGCGTTTACCGATCACTACTCCGAGCTCGCCTTCGTAGTCCACTGTGTGGGTCGGGTCGGATGAGGCCGAGATCTTCTGGAACGGATCGGCGAGCGAGGAGGTGGACTTGGTGAAGATGACCGGATCGGCCGGGACCTCCTGCTTGTCGCCGGACTGATCCACGCCGCTGCGGGCGAACTCCTGGGCATGGTCGTGATAATTCTTCCCGACGCAGATAACGTTCTTTGCCAGTGGCCCGACTGGCGCGGCAAGCTTGACGCTCTTGAAAGCGACTGGTTCCCCGGTTTCCGGGGGTGTCCCCACGCCAAGTAGCTTGACGACATGACGTAAATCGCGCACCGACGCCCTCCCGATCAAAAAAGGACGAAAGTTGTCATCCTGAACAATACCGAATATTTTGCCTTGCGGGCTGTTGATGGCTGCAATGCGCATGGTTCGCCGTTTACGTAGTTATACTTTGTCGACACTCAACATGCAGACAAGCCGCTAGCAAAGACGAAGGCCGGCTTCAAGCCATCAGTCAAAGCGTATCGGAGGGCCTACCCGAGCAGCGACATTCGAGAAGAACGGGGCCTCAGGCGGTCAGTGGCACAAGGGCAAGAAGGGCCGCGAGACATTCGGACCGATCGATCGTGGCCGCAAAATAGGATCGGTCGGCATTCGGGACGCATGCTGCGCACTCTGGTCGCCGTCATGGCCGTTGCCGGCTGCTGCTCGCCTGCCTTGGCGGAAACGCTTAACTCATTCCGACGTGCGCACGGCTTGCCGGTTCTTCACCGCAATGGCGCGCTGCAAGCAATGGCGCAGCGTCACGCCAGCAGCATGGCGATGCGCCGGGCAATCGATCATTCCGGATTTTATACCGAGCGCGGCAGAGCCGGTGCCCGCGCCGAAAATGTGGCGGCGGGATGCGCCAGCGAAAGCTGCGCCATCGCCTTGTGGGCGGGGTCGGCGGGACACCGTGAAAACATGCTGCTGCCCGACGTCCGTAAGTACGGATTGGCGTCGTCCGGGCAATATTGGTGCCTGGTCCTCGGCCGATAGCGCGAATTGATTCAAACTCGCTCGCGAGTGATGCATAAAAGCCTCACCGCACGACAATCCTGTGAATCTCGGCTGATCTCTACCAGCGCACCGCCGCCCTACAGCAGGGAGCGCTAGCCTCATCGTCGGGGATCGGGGGCGGCTCTGCGACCGTTTCGCATCGGGGGCGTCTCGTGAAAATCCGGGCTAATCCCAACCGCAAACAGATCACGCGCCTGCTCGTATTGGGCGCCGCTTCTCTCATGCTTGCGAACTGCACGACCGATGACAATGTCGCAAGCCGCGCTAATCGCAAGCACGCGGCCACCTCGCCGCGGGTCGCCGCAACCGGCGAGATCGCGCCGAAGAACGAACACACGATCCGCAAGCGCACCGTGAAAGTCACACCCGAACACATCGTGCAGAAGACAGCCAATTATACCGCCGTCGGCGTGGCCTCCTGGTACGGAGAAGATTTTCACGGACGACGAACCGCCAATGGCGAGACATTCGACATGAACTCGTTTTCGGCAGCGCATCCGTCGCTGCCGCTGCCGAGCAATGTGCGGATAACCAATCTCGGCAATCAGCGCTCGGTTGTCGTGCGCGTCAACGATCGCGGGCCCTTTGTCGACGGCCGCGTCATCGACGTGTCGGCGAAAACGGCAAAAGAGCTCGGCTTCTACGACGATGGTCTGAGCAAGGTCAAAGTGGAATATGTCGGCCGCGCTCAGTAAGACGCACACTGGCGGCAACATCGCGGTGAAAAGATGCCGGTGCGCACCACGCTACCACCCGGCGAGCGATTGACGGACGTGGAAAGTGCTTTGCCGAATTTGCAACGCATTGCGGCCCCAATCGCGAATTCCAATCAGCCTTTCTCGTTTTGAATCCCATTTGCGTTTCTTTGTACAAAGTGAGGAGGGGGACGCATGCGAGGAACCAGGACGGTTCTGGCATCGGGTTTTCTTGCGCTCGTCTTGATCACCGGTTCGTCTGCGCGCAGTGCCGCCGACGACTGTTTGGCAGAGCCAAATGGGCCAACGCCGCAAGGCCAGCACTGGTACTACCGCATCGACCACGCGAACAGCGGCCGCCAATGCTGGTACTTGCGAGCGGAGACCGGCCGCGTCCAGAAAACGTCACGGCAAACGGAGCCGAATTCGTCCAACGCAATGGTGCAGGCGATACCGGCGCCGACACAGCCGACCGCACCCGCGGCAAAAACGCCGCTTAAGGAAAATACGGCTCCTGCGGCGGTGCCCATCCCATGGCTCAATGTGCAGAGATTGCCGGAGCCGATTCCTTTTGTTCAACCTGTGACGCAGCAAAAACCTGCGGCGCAGACGCAATCGGAGGGCGCCGCAGCGGTCGCCACATCCGGCAGTGCAGTGCCCGAGAGAGTAATCGATCCTCCCGCCGCCGTCCCGAACCGTCCTGCCGCGAACGCGGACGGCAACGCACCGTCGGCACAGCGCGCAAGAGAGCAACAGCGTCGTCAACCTGCACAAGCGCGCCCCGAACCCCCGATCCCTGCAAATGCCCACATCGATCACACTTTTGCTCTGCTGATGATCATGTTCGCGGCACTTGCGATAGCCGGCCCTGCCCTGCACTTTGTCGAGCGCCGCCGCAGGCGCAAGGCCGTCAACTTCCGGCCGCCGCCACGGCCGCGTGTAGTCGCCCTGAATGCGCCGACACCGCGCGTTGGCCTGATGCCGCGGCCGCGCGTCGCGAAACCTTCCGCGCCTATGCCAATCAGGCCGCCCGATCAGACCGAAAGGCTGGCGCATGCACTGCAACAACTCGTGGACCGCCTGCAGGCAGCCGACCGGAATGAGCCCAAAGCGGCCCGCGTCAGACCTCGCGGGCACGCATCGATGTGAGACGCCGGCGGAAAATCAACCCGGCTGCCGGTGACGGCGCCGGGCAGTGTTCAGCTGCGGAGGCCCTTTTCCTTTTTTTCCGCATCCTGTGCGCGCGTCTCCCAGGCGTCGGCGATTTCCAGCAAGGCTTGCCGATCCTTTCCGTTCATTTGGCGCGCGATGCGGATACAATCCGCCGCGTATCTCCTGAATTTTTCCGACTCCCGCAACCTGGCCTCCTCAGTTCCCACGAAGGGCAACGCTGATTTTTGGAACTTTGTTCTTCAACAATTTTGTGATGTGAAATTGCGGGGAACCATGGGACCCGGACGCGACTTTACCTCTGCGTATCGGGGAGGGTCTTGGTTGCCATTGTTTTCCGCTGTCGATTACCGTCGATATGCCGCGGAATGCGTGAGGTTGGCGCAACAAGTCGCTGACCCCGGCGACAAGGCACGGCTCCTGGACATGGCCGAGACGTTCCGAGAACTCGCCGATAAAAGCGAGGTCAGGCCCTCGGTCCCGCCCGTCAATTGACCGGTCACCCGCCGCTCCGGCAGTGCCATTCTTTCGCCTGCACGGAACCTGGGAAGGCGCAGCGGGTTTCTCAGGTGTCGTTGGTCAAATGCCGTGACGTCATCAATCACCATACCCGAAAGCCGAAGGTGCCGGGAGCGGGCGCTTGAGTGCCGCACCGTCGCGGACCGTCTGCGCTTGCAGAATGCGCGCGATCAGATGTTGAAGGTCGCCGCCGACTACGAACGCATGGCGCGTGATGCCAGGCAACGCGAAATCGCCCAAGGTTTGTCGCATCTAAGCGCGCTTGTCGTCAGGCAACGTCACGGCCGGCAGGCCGCCTAAGAGCCGGAATAGCCGCAACCGGCCTCTGCGTTAATCATTCGTAAACCATGTACGCGCACCATCCTACCTTACGCGCAACCGCTGGTGGGACATTTCGTGCGGACCGATCGTAGCTGGCTCTGTTTTTTCGGGGCGGCTTTTGTCTGCTCTTTGAGCGCACACGGCTACGCGGAAGACGGCGTATCCAAAGACAGCATTGTTTTCGGGCAGGTCGCGGCGCTCAACGGCCCGGCGCAAGCACTGGGCCAGGGAATGCGCGAGGGTATCCTTGCAGCATTCGAGGAAGCCAACCGGGCCGGCGGCATCAATGGCCGCAAGCTCGAGCTCAAGTCCATTGACGACAGCTACGAGCCCGAAAAAACCATCGAAGCCACGAACAAGTCAATCAAGGAAGACAAGGTTTTCGCGCTTGTCGGAGCGGTGGGAACGCCGACATCAAAGGCTGGCCAGCCGATCGCGACAGCCGCCAAGGTGCCCTTCATCGGGCCTTTCACGGGCGCGGAGTTTCTCCGCAATCCGTTCAACCGCTACGTGGTCAATATTCGCAGCTCGTACTTTCAGGAGACCGAAGCCTGGATCGAGCACCTGACCAATGATCTTGGCGTCACCAGGTTCGCCATTTTGTACCAGGACGACGCCTTCGGCCTTTCCGGCCTCGCCGGCGTGAAGAAAGCGATGGAAAAGCGAAACCTGTCGCTGGTCGCCGAAGGCACTTTCAAGCGCAACACCACCGCCATCAAGTCAGCCTTGCTGGAAATCATGAAAGGCCAGCCACAGGCGGTCGTAACCGTCGGGCCTTACAGCCGATCGCCGCATTTATCAAGCTCGCGCGCCAGCTCAAGGTCGACGCGACATTCGTCGCCATTTCTTTCGTGGGGTCGGACTCTCTCGCCCAAGAGCTCGGAAGCGAAGGTGTCGGCGTGGTTGTAAGCCAGGTCGTGC
>DASSYU010000104.1:0-3034 GCA_035703125.1 Pseudolabrys sp.
AAGCGGCAGCTACGACTCCTGCCAGCCCGACATCAGAATTCCGCGCAAGGTTCTTAAAGGCGGATCGCATCTCTGCTCTCCGAACTATTGCCGCCGCTATCGTCCGGCCGCACGCCATGCGCAGCCGGTCGACAAATCGACAAGCCACGTCGGCTTTCGGTGTGTCGTGCGCGAGCGCAAGGACGCATGAAAGCAATGGACAGCAGAAAATGATTCAACGCGGGACCAGCGGGGAGGGACGTCAGGCACTAAATCGGCAGCAATGGAGGCGCTCATGTCAGGCACGCTGATCAATATCATCATTCAACTCATCGCCGGTGCGATCGGCGGCAATGCCGCTGGTAACGCGCTCAAGGATTATGACCTCGGCACCCTCGGCAACTCGATCTCGGGAGCAATCGGCGGGGTTGCCGGCGGCACGGTATTGCAATCGCTCATTCCAATGCTTGCGGGCTCAGCCGGCGGCCTAGATGTCGGCGCCTTGCTCGGGCAGGCCGTGGGCGGCGGCGTCGCCGGCGCCGTCCTCACGTTCATCGTCGGCTTGATCAAGAACATGATGGCTGGTCAGCCGGCGCGCTGAAGCCGCAATTCGATTGATATGCGCGCGGCCGTTTGTCGCGCGCGTCACTAAAGAGGGAGGGACGCGTCGGGGCGGCACCTGTCGAGTGGAAGCATTTTCTTAGGGAGAGAACATGCCTAAAAAATTCGACCAGCAACGTGCAACCGATGTCAGCAGGCGCAATATTCTCCTCGCCGGAACGACGATGGCGGCCGCCTCGGCGCTTGCTGCCGGGGCCCCGGTGCAAATGGCACAGGCCCAGCAGCAGCGACCAACTGCGGCGCCGCCGGGGCAAAGGCCGAATATCCTCGTCATCTTCGGTGACGACGTCGGCCAGACCAACCTCAGCGCCTATTCGTTCGGGCTGATGGGATATCGCACGCCGAATATCGACCGTATCGCGCGCGAAGGCATGATGTTCACCGACTACTACGCCGAGCAGAGCTGCACGGCGGGGCGGTCGTCGTTCATCACCGGGCAATGCACGTTGCGCACCGGTCTCTCGAAGGTGGGCCTTCCGGGCGCGGCCTTGGGCTTGCAGGCGAGAGATGCAACGCTCGCCGAACTGCTCAAGCCGCTCGGCTATGCGACCGGCCAGTTCGGCAAGAACCACCTTGGCGACAAGAACGCATATCTGCCGACCGTGCACGGGTTCGACGAGTTCTACGGCAATCTCTATCACCTCAACGCCGAGGAAGATCCGGAGTCGCGCACCTATCCTCGCGACCCTGCGTTTCGGCAGGCCCTCGGCCCCCGCGGCGTGCTGCGCTGCAAGGCATCCGACCGCGACGATCCGACCGAACAGCCGCGCTGGGGCAAGGTCGGCAAACAGACCATCGAGGACACCGGCGCGCTCACTAAGAAACGGATGGAGACGATCGACGACGAGACATCCGCTGCTGCGATCGACTTTATCCAGCGTCAGGCGCGGGCGAACAGGCCGTTTTTCTGTTGGTTCAACTCCACGCGCATGCACTTCCGCACGCACGTGCGGGAAGCCCACCGCGATAAACCAGGACTGACTGCGCGGACCGAATACGCCGACGGCATGGTCGAGCATGATGCGACGATCGGAACGATCCTCAAGGCGGTGGACGATCTCGGCATCGGCAACAACACCATCGTGATCTACACCACGGACAACGGACCGCATCAGAACTCCTGGCCGGATGCCGGGACGACGCCGTTCCGCAGCGAAAAGAACACCAACTGGGAAGGCGCGTTCCGCGTTCCGTGCCTGATCCGCTGGCCGGGACGGATTCAGCCCGGCTCCGTCTCGAACGAGATGATCAGCGGCCTCGACTGGCTGCCGACATTGATGGCGGCTGCCGGCGACCCGGATATCAAGGACAAGCTGCTCGGGGGCCATCAGGCCGGAGGCAAAACCTTCAAGGTCCATCTCGACGGCTATAACCAACTTCCCTATCTCACCGGCCAGCAGCCGCGCAGCGCGCGGAAAGAGTTCATCTACTTCAACGACGATGGCGACCTCGTCGCCCTGCGCTACGAAAACTGGAAGATCGTGTTCGAAGAGCAGCGCGCGCAAGGCACGCTGCGAATTTGGGCCGAGCCGTTCACCAAGCTTCGCGTCCCGAAAGTCTTCGACCTGCGCTCGGACCCGTACGAGCGCGCGGACGTTACCTCGAACACCTTTTACGACTTCTTCATGGCGGATGGAGCGGCCCCATTCCTCGCCGCGCAATCCGTCGTGGCTCCATTTCTGGCCACCTTTAAGGAGTTTCCGCCGAGTCAGCGGCCATCGAGCTTCAGCATCGATCAACTGGTCGAGAAGATGCAGAGGAGCCTGGAACCAGCGAACTAGAGACACGCTGGCGCCGGTCGGCGCGTGCCGGCCGGCGCATCGATTCCCCGATTTTCAATTGCACGACGTCGTGACGTGACCGCCCGGTGCGATCAACCAGCAGGGACGCGCGAGGGCATAGCTTATGCTACATCCTGTGGCGAGATGATCGAAGGAATCGACATCGCATGAGCCTCTCCAAGTTTGCCAAGCGCTATCGTGTCGATGATCCCGAAGGCTTCCGTCTCAAGGATTGGGATCCGGGCGACACCAATCACCTCGACATCGAAAAGAAGGAGGCCAAGGAATTATTGGCCGAAGGCGTCGACCGGTTGTCCGACTTGCAGGAACGGCTCTATGCGCAGGATCGCTGGGCGGTGCTGTTGATTTTCCAGGCCATGGATGCGGCCGGCAAGGACAGCGTGATCAAGCACGTCATGAAGGGCGTGAATCCGCAAGGCTGCGATGTGCATTCCTTCAAGCAGCCAAGTCAGGAAGAACTTGACCACGACTTCATGTGGCGCACGTCACGGCGCCTTCCCGAGCGCGGCAGGATCGGGATTTTCAACCGCTCCTATTATGAAGAAGTGCTGGTCGTGCGCGTGCATGCAGGCCTTCTCGAAAAAGAGAAAATGCCCGCCAAGCTCGTGACCAAGGAGATCTGGAAGGAGCGT
>DASSYU010000248.1:0-5549 GCA_035703125.1 Pseudolabrys sp.
AAAGCCAATTTCGAGGTGCTCCAACTCAACATCATTGGGTCGCGCAAGGTCACCGACTTTGATGGACAGGAATTGTCCGAAAAGGCGATGGCCGCCAAATACGGCGTCCGGTTCACGCCGACGTTCCAGTTTTTTGGCGAAGGGCCGCTCAAAGACCTGCCGCCCGCCAAGCGTGAGGTGAGCCGGGCGGCCGGCTACATGCGGCCCGATGATTTCCTGGCGATGTTTCGCTACGTGAGAGAAAAAGCGTATGAGGGCAAGAGCTTCCGCGACTACCTGAAATCGCGTCCAAGCTGAACAAGCCATTCTTCGAAATCCGGAACGGCGAGAATTATATTCTAATTTGTGAATATGATTTGAATAGCGTGCCCGCCACCGTTATGGTCCGGACTGGGCGGGGCAGGCTGCTGCCCCAGGACGTTCATTGGAGGAAATAGGAATGCGGCAACTATCCCGTCGCGACGCATTGGCGCTTGGCGCCTCGGGTGCGGCAATCACAATAACCGGCTGGAGCACGACCGCCTCGGCCGCGGCCAAGGAAGCCGCCGAGCAGATCGACAAGTTCACCGGTGGCAAGACAGCCCAGAAGGGCAAAGTCTCGATCGAGCTTCCCGAGATCGCCGAGAACGGGAACACGGTGCCCCTGTCGGTCACCGTCGACGCGCCGATGACCGCTGACAATTACGTCAGCGAGATTCTCGTCGTTGCCGACGGCAATCCGAACCCGGGCGTTGCGACCTTCCATTTGTCGCCGTTGGCCGGCAAGGCTGAAGCGTCCACGCGGATCCGTCTGGCGACGACCCAGAACATCATCGCGGTTGCAAAAACCAGCAAAGGCGAATTTTTCACCAATCAAAAGCTGGTGAAAGTCACCATCGGCGGCTGCGGCGGCTGAGTGGACCACGAGAGAACCAGGAGACAATCATGGCAGAAAAGCCGCGGCTCAAAATTCCGAAGGAAGCGAAGAAAGGCGAAGTCATCGAGATCAAGACGCTGTTGCCTCACGTGATGGAGTCTGGCCAGCGCAAGGACAAAGATGGCAAGCCGATCCCGCGCAAGATCATCAACAAGTTCGCATGCGAATTTAACGGCAAGCCGGTGTTCACGGCCAACATGGAGCCGGCGATCGCCGCCAATCCGTACATCCAATTTCATGCCAAGGTGGAAGAGAGCGGGACGTTCAAGTTTACCTGGACCGACGACGACGGTAGCGTCACTACCGCGGAAGAAAAAATCACCGTGAGCTGACACCCGGCGCGCCAAGTTTGCGCGGCGGACAATGAAAACAATCGTTGGGAGGATCTGATGACGCGTGGAGGGGTTCTGGCGGGCACCGCGGCAATCGCATTGCTTGCGGGGGTCGTTGTGCTGGCAGGCGATCCGATCGCCAGCGCGCAATCCAAGAAGGAAACGCCGCTCGACACCAAAAGCGATGCGTCTGAGCGCCCGTGGAAACGTTATGCCGGTTGGCCCGCGCGCGACTACTCGAAATACAACACGCTCGGCAATCTGGCGACGCCGCCGGCGCCGAAAGAACCGCGCAAGATCACCGGCCCGATTACCGGCGACGCAAAAAAAGGCGCCGAGCTGGCGGCAGACCGCAACCGTGGTGGCTCGTGTCTCGCCTGTCACGTTATGGGTCCCGCCGGAGGCGCCAATCTCCCGGGCAACGTGGCGCCAGATCTCTCGGAGATCGGCAATGCGGGCCGCGAGGACGAATGGCTGTTCAACTACATCTATGACGCGCGCATCTATAATCCCGAAACAGTCATGCCGCCTTGGGGCAGTCATGGCTTCTTCAACGACCAGGAAATCAACGATATGGTTGCGTTCCTGAAGACGCTGAAGTCGCCGGCCGTGTTCAAGACCGCGCTCGACGACCCGACGAAGCGGCCGCCCCCGGTCGAGAAGCGCGACAACCTCGACCCGATCGAAAATCCCGGTATGTGGGCGGTCGATAAGGCGCAGGAGCTCTGGAAGCAGAAGAGCTCGTCTGGCTTCTCTTGCAACACCTGCCACAGCGACCCGCAGGCCACGTTCAAGACCTGGGCGGGGTCGATGCCGAAATGGGAGCCGCGTCTCAACAAGGTGCTGGGCGTGGAAGAGTTTGTAACGCGCCATGCGAAGGCGACGACCGGCGCCAACTGGCTGATGGAGACGGACGACAACCTCGCGATGTCGGTCTATCTACGCTTCCTTGCCAACGGCACGCCGATCAAGATCGATATCGCGAGCGCGGAGGCTAAGGCTGCGATCGAGCGCGGCAAGGAGCTGTCACAGCGCAAGGTCGGCCAGCTCAACCTGGCGTGCACTGATTGCCATGGCATCGGCGCGAACCACTGGATTCGCGGCCAATGGCTCGGCGAGCCGAAGGGCCAGTACGACCATTTCCCGACATGGCGGACCAGCCTGCTGAAGGTCTGGGATATCCGTCAGCGCTTCCAGTGGTGCCAGGTCAATATTCGCGCCGACGAGCTGCCGCCGGACGCGAAGGAATATGGCGATCTCGAATTCTACCTGGCGACGCAGAACGAAGGTCTGAAGTTGAGCGTGCCGGGCATCCGGCATTGAGCAGATTTGGCCGGACTTAGCCGTCGGGAAATTCTTCAGGTTGGGGCCGCGGCGGCCGCGCTCGCGGCCGGCGATGGTGCGTTCACGCGTGCCATGGCGCAGCAGCGTCTCACCGAAGCGGATCTGCTGAAATTTGACGCTATCGGCAACGTCACGCTGCTGCATGTGGCCGATATTCATGGCCAGCTGATGCCGGTCTATTTCCGCGAGCCTTCGGTGAACCTCGGCGTTGGCGAGGCGAGGGGCCAGCCGCCGCATCTTACCGGTAAGGGCTTTCTCAAGCGCTTCGGCATTTCGGAGAAGTCGGCCTCGGCCTATGCGCTGACCGATCAGGGCTTCGAGACGCTCGCCAAATCCTACGGACGCATCGGGGGCCTCGACCGGCTGGCGGCCGTGGTCAAGCGCGTGCGCGCCGAGCGCGGGGACGACAAAGTCCTGTTTCTTGACGGCGGGGATACCTGGCAGGGCTCGCTGGGCGCGAACCGCAGCAAGGGCCAGGATATGGTCGACTGCATGGCCCTGCTCAAGCCCGACGCCATGACCGGCCACTGGGAATTCACCTACGGCGAAGCGCGGGTGAACGAGCTGATCAAGCAGCTTGGCTTTCCGTTTCTCGCGCTCAACATCCGCGACACCGAATGGAACGAGCCGGCCTTTGAGCCGATGAAGCTTTTCGAAAAGGGCGGCGTGAAGATCGCGGTGCTCGGCCAAGCGTTTCCTTATACGCCGGTCGCCAACCCCCGCTGGTTGATGCCGAAGTGGTCGTTCGGCATCCGCGAGGAGGACGTGCGTGCCAACGTCGAGAAGGCGCGCAAAGCGGGCGCCCAGCTCGTCGTGCTCCTGTCGCACAACGGTTTCGATGTCGACCGTAAGCTAGCGGCGCGGGTAAAGGGCATCGACGTGATCCTGACCGGCCACACGCACGACGCGCTGCCGGAGGCGATCAGGGTCGGACAGACGTTGCTGGTGGCGTCCGGCAGCCACGGGAAGTTTATCTCGCGTCTCGATCTCGATATCCGCGACGGTGCCGTCAAAGGCTTCCAGTATAAATTAATCCCGCTCTTCGCGGACGTCATCAAGCCGGATGCGGAGATGACAGCCGCCGTTACGAAGGTGCGAGCCCCTTTCGCTCGGGAGCTTTCGCGCGTCGTCGGGCATGCTGAATCGCTGCTTTACCGGCGTGGCAATTTCAACGGCACGTTCGACGACCTGATTTGCGCGGCGCTCCTGAAGGAGCGCGATGCCGAGATCGCGCTGTCGCCCGGCTTCCGCTGGGGCACGAGCGTGTTGCCGGGCCAGGCCATCACCGTCGAGGACATTCACAACGCCACGGCTATCACCTATCCGCAGGCCTATCGCATCTCGATGACCGGGGAGCGTCTCAAGGAAATTCTCGAAGACGTTGCCGATAATCTCTTCAATCCCGACCCCTATTATCAACAGGGCGGCGATATGGTTCGCTGCGGCGGGCTCGGCTACGCGATTAACGTTGCTAAGCCGATCGGCCAGCGCATTTCCGCGATGACCCAGCTCAAGTCAGGCAAACCGGTCGAGCCGAAAAAGGAATACGTCGTTACCGGTTGGGCGAGCGTCAACGAAGGCACGGAAGGTCCGCCGGTTTGGGATTTGGTCGAGCGGTATGTCGCGGCTGAAAAATCCGTGCGGGTTGCGCCGAACGCGAGCGTGAAAATTTCCGGGAGTTGACGTCGAAATTCTATTACATTCACAAAAGAGAATGTGATAAGAGCCTCCAAAGGCCGTCTGCAAAGAGGGCGTATGACAAATCAGGACGACAAAAAGGGTCCGACGCGGCGCCGGTTTCTTGCGGGCGCTGCCGGGCTTGCGGCTGGGGGCGCAACCGGCGCACGCGCGGAGAACTCCAAAAATCTTCCACCCAACGTGCCGGGTTGGACGCGCCAGCTCGGCGACGGTGTCGGTGTGCGGGCCTACGGCAATCCCTCGAAATACGAAAAGGATGTCGTCCGCCGCACCGTGCCGTGGCTGACAGCGACGCCCGAATCCTCTGTGAGCTTCACGCCGCTGCATCAGCTCGACGGCATCATTACGCCCAACGGGCTTTGTTTCGAACGCCATCACGGCGGCATCGCGGAGATTGATCCGGGCGACTACCGGTTGATGGTGCACGGACTCGTCGACAAGCCGCTCATCTTCACGTTGGACGATCTCAAGCGGCTGCCGCGCATCAACAAGACTTATTTTCTCGAATGTGCCGCCAATTCCGGCATGGAATGGCGCGGCGCCCAACTCAATGGCTGCCAGTACACGCACGGCATGGTGCATTGCGTGCAGTACACGGGCGTATCCCTCAAACTGCTGCTGGAGCAGGCCGGTCTAAAGCCGAATGCCAAGTGGATCATGGCGGAAGGCGGCGATGCTGCCGCAATGAACCGCTCGATCCCGGTGACCAAGGCGCTCGAAGACTGCATGATCGCCTATCGCATGAATGGCGAAATGCTGCGTCCCGAACAGGGTTATCCCGCGCGCCTCGTGGTGCCGGGATGGGAAGGCAATGTCTGGATCAAGTGGCTGCGCCGGCTGAAGATCGGCGACAAGCCCTGGTTCACGCGCGAGGAAACCGCGAAATACACCGACCTGCTTGAAAACGGGAAGGCGCGCCAATTCACCTTCGTGATGGACGCAAAGTCTGTGATCACATCGCCGTCGCCGCAGGCGCCGGTGAAGCAGAAAGGGTTCAATATCATCACGGGGCTTGCGTGGTCGGGGCGCGGCAAGGTCAAGCGTGTCGATGTCTCGCTCGACGGCGGGCGCAACTGGCGCACCGCGCGCATCGACGGTCCGATCCTCGATAAGGCCTGCGTCCGCTTCTACTACGAGTTCGACTGGAAGGGTGAAGAGCTTCTGCTCCAGTCGCGCGTCATGGACGAGACCGGCTACGTACAGCCGAGCAAGGAGGCCTTGCGCAAGATCCGCGGGGTCAACTCGATCTATCACAACAA
>DASSYU010000387.1:0-2966 GCA_035703125.1 Pseudolabrys sp.
CGCCCCAACGTTCGGACGACCGTTGCGCACAGCGTGCAGCGTACGCAGACCGCGCAGCCGCTTGGCTTGCGCCCCTCGCTCGCTGCCGACAACGGCAACTGAGCTTCAGCCTTTCGCCGGGAAGATCATGCACGTCGTGGTGGCGTGCGCATAAAGCTTGCCCGCGCGGTCCTTGAGGTCGCCTTCCGATGTCGCGACCGTGCGTCCACGATGCACGATGCGGCGTTCTGCGCGAACAAGACCGGTGTCCTTGCTCAGGGGACGCACCAGGTTGAATTTCAGCTCGAGCGTGGTCCAGGTGTCGCCCTTCGCAATCGTCGAAAAAATTGCGCAGCCGAGCGCCGAGTCGAGGAGCGTTGCGGCAAATCCGGCGTGCACTGTCCCGATCGGGTTGTAATGATGAAAAGCGGGCAAGCCTTCGAAGACCGCACGGCCGACTTCCACCTCGGCCAGGTGAAAGCCCATCAGCTCGCTGATCGGCGGATTGGGAAGTTCACCGGCGATGATCGCCTTGAGAAACGAGAGGCCGTCGTACGATTTCAGGACTTCCGGCGGAACGACGCCGTAGGTCTTCGCGCTCTTGTTCATACCACTCCTCGCGTCGGTTATCCCGACGTTATAGCGTCCCTGCGCGCGGGGAACAGCATGCGTTGGTAGATCCAGCCGATGCCAACCAGGACCGCGCCGAGGCCGATGAAGGAGAGCGCGCGGAAAATACCGGTCAGGTCCGACATATCGACCAGAAACACCTTACCGATTGTAAGGGCGACAACCGCGGCGGAGGCAAGGCGCGCAGGCTGCGATTGCAGCCAAAAACCTGCGATCAACAGCAACACGCCGAAGACGAGCCAGACCGCGGAATAAGTGTATTGCTCGGCGTCGGTCGTTGCGCCAAGCGTGAGAAGTTCGCCGTGGAAAAGCGTCCGCACCTCGAGCCCGAGGTACATCAATGCCAAACCGACCGCCGTCGTTGCGGCGATGGCACGATAGGCGAGGGGCCGGCTGTTTCGTGCGATCAAGGCAAGTATCGCGGCAAGCAGTGCCGGAATGCCATAGCCGAGCAGGACCAGATTGAAGAACACCCCTCCGACCGGTCGACCCGTGAGCATCGGGTTGACGCCCACGACCAGACCGAACAGCGTCGCTAGCAGGGTCGCCGCGAAGATCAGAAGCGCGCCGGCGTTGTGCACGACGCTATTGGTTCGCATACGCAGGCGTTCGAGCCCGATTGCCATCGCAAACCCGACGGAAACCTGCATGGCGATCTCCGCCAAGGCTGCCGATTGCCGGAAGACGTCGCCATTGTTCATGTAATGGCGGATTTGGAGCAGCACGAGCAGAACCGTGAACAGGATCGCGGCTGCTTCGGCTAGGCGCGTGGGCATATCGTCTGAGCGCCGGCGCAGCAGATAACCCGCATACCAGAACGATGCGGCCGGCACGCCATACCCATAGAGAAGCCAGTTGAAGATCGGCGTGGTACCGACGTCGCGGCCAACGATGCGCGGCTCGTAACCGACACGCAACAGCACGACGGCAATGATGGCCGCAGCCAGATAACGCAGCGCGGGTAAAGGCCGCCGTTCCGAAATCCAGGCGATGCCGGGGACCATCAATGCGAGACCGACGGTGAGCCAACCCTTGTCGAGCGCGAATGTCAGCGCAAGCGCGAGCGAGGCAACCGCGCCCGCCGCGTAAATGGCCGCTGCCGACGCCAGCCCCGGCTGCGGCTGCCTTTTGCCCAGATATTCGGTCGCGTAGCCGTAGAGTGCGGCCAGAGCGAGCGCCAGTGCGGCAAACGGAATCGAGCGGTCGAGGCTGGCAATTCGCAGGTAAAGCGCGATCAGGATGACGATGGGAACGACGACGCCGGTCAGGCTCCATAGCTGCGCATAGAGCGCAGTTGCGGTGCGGCCCTGCGCGGCGAAGGCCGGCAATCCGAAGATCACCGCGAGTGCGGCGCCGAAAACCAGATGCAATGTCGTTCCCGCGGGCGGGCCGGGAATAGCGCCGCGTGTCACGCCGGGCGAAAGCACAAGCGTCTCCACGAACTCGGGCGCCGCCCACTGAATCATCACCGCGGCAGCGAAGACGCCCGCTGCGGGCAGTGCCCAGAGCGCCGCTTCAGTGCGCCATGCGATCGCAACCGTTGCGGCCGCGAGCAGCGCAAAGGTCGCGAGTGCCGCACTGTCATGGTCGCTGTTGATGACCAGAAAAGCCGCGGCAAACAAAAATGCGCCGATCGACCCGGAGGACACCCCGTCAATATTGCCCGGCTCGGCGGGCGGGCCGTATTTCAGCCCGGACACGATAAGTGCCGCCACAAGCGCAAAACCCGCAACGACGTGGAACAGGTGTGCCGCCAATGCCTCGATGTGGCCAGGTTCGGCGCCCGCCCACGTCCAGAGCACGCCCATCGCCGTTGCAGTGACCGCAAGCCATCGCCAAAGCCGCATGCGCGCCAGTGCGAAGGCCGCCGCCATGACAACGGCGAGATAGAAATAGAGCGCCCAGTAGTCCGCCGATCCCGTGCTGACGAGGGCCGGCGTGACGAAGGCGCCGACCACGCCGAGTCCCGCGAGCGCCGGGCCATGCAGGAGTGCGGCTGCCAATGTCGCCAGTGCCACAAGGCCGAGCAGGATGAATGCTACGGCCGGCGACAGGAAACTGTAGAGCGCGAAGGCCGCATAGACGGTCGCATAGGCCGCAATCGTACCGGCCGCGGTGAGAATGCCGGGAATGTGCTGGCTTGGAATGGGAACGATACCGGCAGCGACCTCGTTCCGCCGCGCCCATTCGCCGGCCGTGATCAAGAGTGCCGAGAAAATCGCGGCGAGAAATATCCGGACGCCGGGACCGAGCAGTCCCATCTCGACGGTGTAGCGAACGAGAAAAATCCCGCCGAGCGCGAGCGCAAGGCCGCCGATCCAGACGACCCATTGCGTGCCGAACCGCTCTTCCAGCGT
>DASSYU010000519.1:0-2604 GCA_035703125.1 Pseudolabrys sp.
CCGGCACGTCGAGCATGGGCAAGCTGCTCGCGCTGTCGCTGGTGTGTACGTTGGCCGCCGCAGTGCTATTTCAGCCCGCGCTCATGGGGAAGCCCCGCGGCGCCAAGGACTCGTGAGCATACGTCGTCAGCCGGCGAAGGCTGCGGCGTCGCCGTCTTGCGGCCGCCCGGCGCCGGCTTCGACGGAGTTTGCGCGGGGGCCCGGCCGACGGTGTCGTTCGTCTCGACGCGGGTCCAGCTTTCGCCTCCGCACAGAAAGCCCAATACGCAGCCCTGGATGCGTAGCGTGTTCGGATCGGAAAGAGTGATGCTGGCCGAATAAGTTTTACCGTTCTGCGAGTTGTAGACCTGCCCCTCCCATTTGTTCGGCTTAGTGGGAGTCATATCGAGGAGAATAGGCATGCCCAGCGTAGGGCGACTTCGCAATTGCGGATCGGGATTTCTTATATCGGTGCCGCCGGGCCGCGCTTCCCATGCCACCACGCCCCAAAGGTGACCGCTGCAATCCACGATCTTGATTCGTGCCACGCGGTCGTTGACCAGCCACTCGCCGGTCGGCGTCGGTGTGGAAGGGGTCGCCGGCTGCGAGTGCGCGGCACCGCCGATAGACAGCCAAAACAAGACGGCCACGAGGATTGGCCAGGATTTTCCGGTCACTGGGTTTGCTCGGTTTGTCACGTGCGAAGACACCTGAATTTTTGCGAAGATGGGCTTTTCCTTACACCTGAAAAATAGCTGAAATCGTTCGTTGTTCCGGTCTTCCTAGGCCAAGATTGTGGACAATGGAACTCGACCACAAGCCCGTCGTTTTGCCGTCGCGGGCGAATGGTGGTCTATGGGCAAATGGAAACCGTTGTGCTCGATATTCTCGCGGAGCTTCGTCCGGCGGTGATTCCTTTTCGAGATTGCGGTTTTAGCTATTGGCCGTGATCTTCGAGCACCTTCAGGCAGACCTTCCGGATGCGTTGCCGGTTCTCCTTCAAGCAGGCAAGAACGCGGAAGGTATCGGGGATGGCGTCCTTGCAGAAACTTGTCGCATCGGGCGCACAGGCCGCCTGCTCTTCCGGCGTGCCCTGGAACGGGTTGAAAGGCGGTGGTCCCGGCAGCTTCTGGTCATTGGCCGCGAAGGCCGCGGCGCCAAGAATTTGTATCAAGACAATGGATGTGCAGATTTTAGCGTACATTGTGTCGAGTCCAATTTTCGTGCATGGTTTTTACGTCAACCGCGGCAGTGCCTTCACGTTCCAAAGAGGGACTCAGGTATGCTTGGCTTTTATTGCGTCGATTTTAAGCGATCGCCTGTCAGAGTCTCGCCATCGCGCTGGCTGAAAAAATTTGCGGGAATAGCCGCGCTTTTTCTCTCGCTTGCAGTTTGCATTGCAGATCCGTCCGACGCGCAAAGCATAGCACCATTTAAGCGCTTGGCAGGTCAATGGTCCGGCTCCGGCACCATCGATCTGACGGACGGCAAGCGTGAGCCGATCAGATGCAGGGCATCCTACGACGTGCTCGGCGACCAGAGGAATCTCCAACTCAACATTCGTTGTGCCAGCGACAGCTACAACTTCGATTTGCGCGCGAGCGCCACTTATTCGGCGGGCTCGGTTTCCGGCACTTGGAGTGAATCGACGCGCCTTGTTGCAGGAACTATCTCAGGAAGGGCCGACGCCGACCATATTAATGTCGTGGCCAAGGCCGCGTCTTTCTCTGCCAGCCTGTCATTGACGACGCATGGCGCGCGTCAGTCGGTGGTGATCAGGGCGCATAGCGCCGACGCGGGCATCAAAGGCGTATCGATGAATCTGCGGCGTAGGGGCTAAGGGCTTTATTCCGCCGAAGAACGCAACAGCGATCGTCGCGACATGCGGCGGACGACCTTGCTCAGGAACATGGCAATGGGCCGCAGCATGAACATGTCTGCGAGAAGAGCGGCCACCATTGCGAAGGCGCTCAGCCATCCGAAAAGTCGCAACGACGGGAGGCTCGACAGCACGGTCATCGCCAAGCCGCAGGCGAGCACCGCGGACGTCAGAATCAGCGGCGGGCCGACCAGAATTGTCGCCCGCTCGACGCCCACCGCGGGATCGGGATCGACATCTTCGATCTGCAGGCGATTGAGGAAGTGAATTGTCGCGCTCAAGCCGAGCCCGAATGAAACCGTAAGCGCAATGACGCTTGCGAACTGCAGACCCTGGCCCGTCAGCAGCAGCATGCAGCCGGCAAGGACGATCGGGAAAAGTCCCGGCAGGATGCTGATCAGCATCACGACCGGCGACCAGAACGCCAACCCGATGAACGCGGCCACAAAGGCGATCTCGATGGTGAGGCCGTCGCTCAGCTTGTCGATCATGAGTGCGCTGTTGCGCGCCGAGATAACCGATAGACCGGTCACGGCAATCTTGTAGGCGGGATACTTTGCCCGCACGGCGTTGAGTTGCTGGTCGATCCGGTCGACGATCGGCAGCAGCTGGCTCGCATCGGAATCCGGAACACGCCCGCTGACGATGACGGCATCCTGCTCCGCCGAAATGAACCGGCGCGTCAGATAAGGCGGCAGCAGGTCCACGTATTGCTTGAGCGTGTCGACATCCGATTTGTTCATTTT
>DASSYU010000319.1:0-2563 GCA_035703125.1 Pseudolabrys sp.
TGTGGGCGTGCACGCCTTGCGTGAAAGCGCGCGGCTACGAGCAGAACGACCTGATCGGCGGCGTTGAGATCGCCGGATCGAGCAAGATCCACGAGCTGATCAAGGCCGGCGCGGCAACGCTGAGCTTTTGATAAGATGGGATAATGAGCAGCGATCTGCCGGGGTTTTTTCAGGGCACGGAGATGCCTGATGCCATGTGGTGGCAGGCGCTCTTTCCGAATCCCGCACAGATCTTGACCCTGGTCGGCCTTGCGCCCGGCACGGACGCCGTCGACCTGTGCTGCGGCGACGGATGGTTCACGCTGCCGATGGCGAAGGTCGCGCGCCACGTCATGGCAGTCGATATCGACGCCAGGATGCTCGCGCTGGCAAGCTCGCACCTCGCACAGGAGCGGGTATCAAATTGCGACTACCAACTTGGCGACGCCTACCGCCTCGCCGAATTCGTGCCGCGGCCGGTCGATTTCGTCTTCATGGCGAATTCATTTCACGGCGTGCCTGACAGCACACGCCTGGCGCGCATCGTCGGCGGGGTGCTGAAACCCGGCGGACGTTTCGCGATCGTCAACTGGCATCAGCTGCCGCGGGAAAAAACCACCGTGCTGGGCCAGCCCCGCGGCCCGAAGTCCGAGTTGCGGCTGTCGCCGGAACAGACCATCAAAGCCGTCGAAGCCGGCGGGCTCAAGAGCACGGCGATCGTCGACATTCCGCCCTACCACTACGGCGCGATTTTCGCCAAAGCCCGGTGACATTTCAAGAAATATTGAAATAACTCTTGACCCCGCCGCTTATTTCAATATCAACTGAAAACATGAAAAAGCAGCACGCTGTCGATATTCTGTCGGCGCTGGCACAGGACAATCGTCTCGATGTCTTCCGCCTCCTTGTCGAGGCAGGACCGCAGGGCATGCCGGCCGGCCATATCGCCGCAAGCCTGCGGCTGCCGCCCAACGCCCTGACATTTCACCTTGATCGGCTACGCGATGCCGGGCTCGTGTCCGTGCAGCGTCAAGGCCGTTCAATGATCTATTCCGCGGAGTTCGGAGCGATGAACTCCCTTGTCTCCTATCTCACCGATCAATGCTGCGAGGGCCGTCCGGAGCTCTGCAGGCCAAAAACCAAGTCCGCGCAGAAAAGAGTATCGAAGGTGAGCTGAGGTCATGCTCGAAAAGCCATACAATGTCTTATTCCTTTGCACCGGCAATTCCGCCCGATCGATCATCGCCGAAGCGATATTGAACAAGATCGGCACGGGAAAATTTCGTGCACACAGCGCCGGAAGCCAGCCCAAAGGCCAGGTCAATCCAAATACGCTGCGGCTCTTGCGCAGCCTCGGCTACGACACGTCGGAATTTCGTTCGAAGTCGTGGACCGAATTCGCCAGGCCCGGCGCGCCTTCTTTGGATTTCGTCTTCACCGTCTGCGACAACGCAGCCGGCGAAACCTGTCCCATCTGGCCGGGGCAGCTGATGACCGCACACTGGGGCATTCCCGATCCGGCGGAGGCCAAGGGTTCGGAGGCCGAAATTGCTCTCGCCTTCAAGGATGCGTACCGGATGCTGCATCAACGAATTGGCATTTTTGTCGCATTGCCGATGCGAAGCCTGGACCGTCTCACGCTGCAGTCAAAATTGAGGGACATCGGACGCATCAGTCACGCCAGAGAGCCAACCTGATGCCGTCGCCGGCACAACGCGCGGCCGCCGAAGCACTTGGCACGGCGTTCCTCCTGGCGGCGGTGATCGGTTCGGGAATCATGGCCGAGCAGTTGTCGGGCGGTAACGAGGCTTTGGCGCTTCTGTGCAACACGCTGCCCACCGGCGCGATCCTGACGGTTCTGATTCTGATATTCGGACCCGTGTCCGGCGCGCATTTCAATCCGGCCGTGAGCCTTGCGTTCGCCTTGCGCGGCGAGCTGCCCTGGCGGACGGCTTTCGTCTATCTGGCCGTTCAACTTGCAGGGGCCGTCATCGGCGTCTGGATTGCTCACGCGATGTTTGAATTGCCGATTTGGCAGTTCTCGACCCATGTCCGCACGGGTCCGGGCCAGTGGCTTGCGGAAGCGGTGGCGACGTTCGGCCTTCTGCTGACGATTTTCGGCTGCGTCGCGCGGGCGCCCGGCGCCGTCGCCTATGCCGTCGGCCTTTACATCACGGCGGCCTACTGGTTCACAGCCTCGACGTCCTTCGCCAATCCTGCCGTGACGCTTGCCCGCGCACTGTCGGATACCTTTGCCGGCATCGCGCCGGCCGGGGTCATTGCTTTCATTCTCGGGCAATTGGCGGGCGCGGGACTGGCGACAATCGTGGCGCGATGGATCTGGGCCACGAAGCCGCGTTGAGAGGCCTGTTGCGTTCCGCGCCCGCGGTGGAGAGCCTCTTCTTCGCCCTTCCCTGCCCGCCGAATCTGGTCTAAAGACCCGCTCGCGCGCGAGGCCCGACCTCGGCGCGGTCCGGGGGACGCGCACCAGGCGCGCCCTTTTTTTGTGCCCAGTCATCCGCGGAGCCGATGCCGAAGCGAACCGACATCAAATCGATCCTGATCATCGGCGCCGGGCCAATCG
>DASSYU010000344.1:0-9924 GCA_035703125.1 Pseudolabrys sp.
CGGCGCCGACGCGCTTGGCGTTGTGTCCGACCGTTGTCATGCTCAGGCCGGCTCGAATTTCAGCGCGACACCGTTGATGCAGTAGCGCAGGCCGGTCGGTGGCGGTCCATCATTGAACACATGCCCGAGGTGGCTGCCGCAACGGTTGCAATGAACTTCATCCCGAACCATGCCGTGGCTTCGATCGGTATCCGTCTCGACCGCGCCGGAGATCGGATCGTTGAAGCTCGGCCAACCGGTGCCGCTTTCGAACTTGAGCTTGGACGCGAATAGCGGCTGATCGCAAGCGGCGCACCGGAACGTGCCGACACGCTTCTCGTGCAACAATGCGCAGCTTCCTGGCATCTCGGTGCCATGCTTGCGCATGATCTGATACTGCTCGGGCGTGAGCAGCTTGCGCCATTCGGCGTCCGTATGCGTGACCGGGTATTCCCTCGCCATGACTAAAGCTCCTGCAACGCCCTCTATTTTATAGCCAGCGGATTGACCGGTGATCCCACCGCGCCCGTGATCGGAATGGCCGGCGCGACGAAGAGGAACTCGTAGACCTTGTCCTGCTCGCAGTCGTCCGCGAGCTCCTTGAGCTGGAAAATCTCACCCATCGTCATGCCCATGATGGGGATCGTGATCCAGTGCCACGGCTGGTTGATCCCCTCCTCGCTCTCGTTCGGCCGCACCTCGCAGCCCCAGGTGTCGCTCGCAAGCGCCGCCAGCTGCGTCTGTTTGATGAAATCGAGCGTTTCGAACGAAAAGCCCGGCGCGTCGCCACCAGGATATCCATCCCAGCTCCCGGCTTTCTGGCAACGTTCCATCATGCCGGTGCGCACGATGACGTAGTCGCCGCGTTTGAGCTCCACTTTCTGCTTCTTCGCCGTGTTGTAAAGATCGTCATTGGTGATGCCGTAACCATCGTCGAGCGAGTCGACGCCCTTGTAGCGGGCGACATCAAGAAAAACACCGCGGCCGACCATTTTGTTCTTTGTCTTTTCGATTCCACACTTCTGCGCGCCGGCACTCGTCACTTCACGGCAGTCATAGCCATTCCACATATAATTCTCATAAAAGACGTGGCCGAGGCCGTCCCATTGCGTGCCACACTGGAGAGGCATCGTCACCATGTCGTCGGCCGCGCGGATGCCGCGCTTGTCGAGCACGCCGGAATAGGCGTCGGTGCCGGTCCGCAGCATGGTGTGGATCGGATTGGTGCGGCCCATCGAGGGGTACTTGCTCTTCGCACCTTGCGGCCCGGTGTGATCAAAATTGAGCGCGAGCGAGATGACTTTGCCCTTCTTCACGAGCCGCGTCGCCGCGACGATATCTTCGGCGGACGTGTAATTGAGCGTTCCGATTTCGTCATTGGGGCCCCATTTGCCCCAGTTCTTGTACTTCTCCGCGGCATCGCGCATGTCCTGACGGGTGATCTTTCGGGCGGCCATTGAATTTCCTCTGACGAAAAGGGAACGAAGCCGCCGGAATACAGCCTGTGAGCGCGGGCGATGCAAGCCCCACTGGCAACGTTCCCACGCAATGCTACGATGAAAAAAATTGGGAGGAGAGGAATGCCCTCAACAATAAAACTCATCACCGCCGGTTTGACACTGTCCGCGCTCGCGCTTGGCACTTTGCCGGCAGCGGCAGGCTACCCGGACCATCCGGTCAAAATCGTGGTGCCTTTCGCACCCGCCGGACCGACCGACGTGATGGCGCGCCTGATCGCGCAGAAGCTGTCGGACAGCCTGAAGCAGCAGTTCTACATCGAAAACCACCCGGGCGCCGGGGGCAACATCGGGATGACGCAGGTCGCCAAGTCTCCGCCGGACGGCTACACGATCCTCGTCGCCAGCTCGAGCTACGTGGTCAATCCGAGCCTCTACGCCAAGAATCCCTACGACCCATTCAAGGACTTCGCGCCCGTCACGCTGGCAGCGGCGTCGCCCAATATTCTCGTGGTTCACTCCGACTTTCCGGCCAAGTCGGTGAAAGAGCTTGTCGACCTGATCAAGAAGAACCCGGGCAAATACAACTATGCGATGCCGGGCACCGGCACGACGCCGCATCTCGCCGGCGAACTGTTCAAGCTCACCTTCCACCTCGACCTTACGACCGTGCCGTTCAACGGCGCCGGTCCCGCAATCCAGTCGGCGGTCGCCGGTCATACGCCGATCGCCTTCACTGCCCTGCCGCCGACCGCACCGCAGGTGCAGGTGGGAAAACTGCGCGGGCTTGCGGTCACCTCGGCCAAGCGCTCCTCCGCCCTGCCCGACGTGCCGACCATGGCGGAAGCCGGCGTCAGCGGACAGGAATCAGAAACGATGCAGGGGATCCTCGTGCCGGCGGGCACGCCGAAGGAAATCGTCGACCTGCTCAACCGGGAAATCGTCAAGGCGATGGCTCTCCCCGATATGAAGGAGAAGTGCGCGCAACTTGGCTTCGAACCGGTTGCAAATACGCCGGATCAATTCGCCGCCTACATCAAGAAGGAAGTCGAGAAGTGGGGCAAGGTGATCAAGGACGCCAAGATCCCGCAAATTCCGTAAGCCCCGTCTGACGTAGCGGAATGCGTATCGTCGATATCCGCGAGACGGCAATCCCGCTCAAGTCGACGCTCGCCAATTCGAGCTTCGACTTTACTGAAATGACGACGTCGGTGGTCGCCGTGATCACCGACGTCGTTCGCGACGGCAGGCCGGTCTGCGGTTTCGCGTTCAACTCGACCGGCCGTTACGCTTGCGGAGCGCAGATGCGCGCACGATTCATTCCGCGCATCCTCGCCGCCGACCCGGCGTCCCTCCTGGACGCAAGTGGCAACAATTTCGATCCCGGAAAAATTCTCGCCTGCATGATGCGGCGGGAAAAAGCCGGAGGGCATTCCGAACGATCCATCGCAATCGGCACCATCGAGGTCGCAGTCTGGGATGCCGTTGCCAAGATTGCCGACAAGCCTCTGCGCGTCCTGCTCGCCGAGCGATTCAATGACGGCAGGATTCCAGACAAGGTGTTCTGCTACGTGGGCGGCGGCTGGTACTGGCCCGGACAGACCATCAAGGATCTGCAGGATGAAATGCGCCGGCATCTCGGCGCCGGCTACACGATGGTGAAGATGAAGGTCGGCGGTCTGCCGCTTGACGAAGATCTTCGCCGTCTGGAGGCCGTGCTCGAGGTCGTCGGGTCGGGCACGCACCTCGCCGTCGATGCCAACTGCAAATTCGATCGCGCCGAGGCCTTGCGTTACGCCAAGGCACTCGCGCCCTTCAAGCTGCGATGGTTCGAGGAACCGTGCGACCCCCTCGATTTCGCGCTGTTTGCAGAGATTGCAAAGAATTACGAGCCGCCGCTCGCAACCGGAGAAAATCTCTATTCGACGCAGGACGTCGAAAATCTGGTGCGGTTCGGCGGCTTTCGGCCAGGCTGCGACGTCATCCAGATCGATCCGCCGCAGGCCTACGGCATCGGCCAATACGCGAAGACTTTGAACATGCTGGCGGAGCACGGCTGGCCGCGCAGCGCGATGTTCCCGCACGGCGGCAATCAGATGTCTCTTGCCATGGCGGCGGGCTTTGGCCTCGGCGGCGCGGAATCCTATCCGGGCGTGTTCGGCGACTTCGGCGGCTTCGCCGACGACGCCCGGATCGATGGCGGCATGATCTCGCTATCCGACCGCCCCGGCATCGGCTTCGAGGGCCAGCAGCGCCTCTTCCGAATTATGCGCGAGCTCGCAGGGCTCTGACGCGCTTGGAACTGTGCGGATTTGGCACCTTTTGCCGATCCGCAGCAATAAAAGGTTTGTAAACGCTGCCGGCATACCTTGGATTAACGCGGCCGTGCGACACGTGACTGCGAATTTACCAGTCGCCCGGGGACCGTTCGCCGCGCAAGCCACGGCTGATTTGATCATGACTGCCAAAGCACCCGTCATTGCATTCGTCATCCCTTGTTACAACGAACAAGCGGGGATCCAGCACACGTTGACCTATCTGCTTGCCGATATGGCAAAGCTGGAGAAGTCAAAGACCATCTCACCGAAAAGCCACGTCGTGCTGGTCAATGATGGCAGCACCGACCAGACCTGGCGCCTCATAGAAAGAATCACTCACGCACGCCCGAAGCGCGTCCGCGGACTGAAGCTCTCGCGCAATGTCGGTCACCAGAACGCGCTGCTGGCCGGTCTTCTCTCGCAGATCGGCAAGGCCGATGCAACGATCTCCCTCGACGCGGACCTCCAGGACGACATGTCAGTCGCCACGAAGATGGTCGAGCACTTCAACGAGGGTGCCGAGATCGTGTTTGCCGTGCGCAGGGACCGCGCCAGCGACAGCTGGTTCAAGCGCAGCTCGGCCGATTTCTTCTACCGTCTGATCAACTGGCTGGGCGCCGAGGTCATCCCGCATCACGCGGACTTCCGGCTGATGAGCGACCGTGCGCTGCGAGCGCTCGCGCGCTACGGCGAAGCGCACGTCTTTCTGCGCGGACTTGCCGTCCAGCTCGGCTTCAAGACCGCGACCGTGACATATGACCGTCTCCCGCGCCTGCATGGCGAGACAAAGTACACCCTTGCGAAAATGGTCGCGCTTTCCATCAACGGCATCACCTCGTTGTCGGTCAGGCCGATCCGTCTGATCGCCCTGATGGGGATCATGCTGTTCGTCGTCTTTGTCGGGATGAGCATGTGGGTATTCGGCACATGGATCGCCGGCCACACGGTGCAGGGCTGGACGTCGGTCATGCTGCTGTTCCTGCTGATTGCATCGTTCCAGACTTTCGCCATCGCCGTCATCGGCGAATATGTCGGCAAGATCTACTTCGAGACCAAGTCGCGTCCGCGTTACATCGTCGACCAGGAAATCGACGCAAGCCTCGAGAGCGGCCCGCCGCGGGATCGCAGTGACGCGGCGCAACTTTCAAAAGGGTATTCGCGCGCGCCGCTTTGATCGGTTATTGTACCCGTTGAGCCGACCTCCCGGTCCACTTTCAACGGCAGCCGATGGATACCGACACCCTGCGCCGACTGCACTACGCCGCAGCGATTGCCTGTGGCGTCTTTGCTGCCCTGGTCGTGCACATTCTCCTGACCGTATTCGGGCTTGGTCTTGGCGCAGTCCTCCGCGATGCCGCAACCGGCAGCAAGCAGCAATTCATTTCTGCCATGGCGTGGTGGGCGATTGGCGGCGCCGCTTTCGCGGGCGGCTGGGCCGCGGGCGCCTATCTGATCGCGGCGGCCCGCGAGCGGGAATTTATCTACCGGTGGGCGCAGCGCTTCCTGATCGGGCTCGTATTTGTGGCCGCCACGATCGGCGGCATCATGAGCAAGACTGGCAATTTGGGCGGCACCGTCGACGTTATCGCTGGGCTCGCCGCGCTCGGGCTGGGTCTGATCTGCGCCTTCTGCGGCGCGCGGCTCGCCTACCTCAACGCAGAACAGCTCTAGCCACAGACGGGCCGTCGCCTGTCCCCGTGTCACTACTATACGGATGTCGGGCGACTGCTTCTGGGTGGTTAGTCGGAGCTGGCCAACCTGCGGCGCCAGCCTATTCGGTTTCACGTTCTTTGATCCACGCGACCATAAGCTCCCAAATGACCGCTAGTACAATCGGTCCCAGAAACAGTCCGGTGATGCCATAAGCGAGCGTGCCGCCGATGACCCCGATCAGAATGACGAGAATGGGAGTCTTGAGGCCGCGGCCCATGACGATGGGCCTCAATAAATTGTCCAGCAGATTCACCGGCACCATGTAAGCCGTGAACAGGAGCGCCGACGTGGTCTCCATTGTCATCCAGCTCCATATGATGACAGGCACGATGATAATCGTCGGCCCGATCTGAATTATTCCGAGAATCAAGACGGCGAATGTAATCAGGCTGGCCTGAGGAATGCCGGCGGCCATCAAACCTATGCCGGCCAGCAGCGCCTGCAGCACTGAAATGCCGATCACGCCGCGCGAAACCGCACGGATGGTCGCCGCTGCCTGGCCCACAAGCTCTTCGCCGCGCTCTGGATTGAGTCGCCGTGAAAACCTTTTGACGGCGGCAGCAAGCGCAGGCGCCGGCGAAAACAGGAATCCGGCGACGAGAACGGCAATGAGAAACTTCAAAATACCCAGGCCGGTATCGGCACCGACGCGGAGCAACCTGGCGCCCAATGGCTTCAGCTCCGGAACGATGGTGGCGAAGGCAGCGCTCAGGTTAGTCGATGCCAGATCCCAGAATTGATAGATCGGTTCGCCGATCAGCGGCCAGTCTTTCAGCGAGACAGGCGGCGACGGTATTGCCAGCGTCGAAGGCTCGAGCCGCTCAGAAATCATCCGGACACTGTCGACCAGTCCTAAGGCAAGCCAGGTCGCCGGACCAATGATGATCAGCAGGCTCAGAACTGTCGTGAAAGCGGCGGCCAATCGGCGCCGTCCGCCGAGCCGGAACGAAATCCATTCGAAAATGGGATAGAGCGCGACGGCCAGCACCGCGCTCCAGATGAAAATTGAAATAAATGGCTGAACGAGAACAAAAGACCAGTAGAGCAGAAGAGCGAGAACCGCCAGCCGGATGGCGGTTTCAATAAATGACGCCGTGAACTGATCACCGCCAGGCCGTTTTTTGTGATCGCGCCTCACTGATGGCTTCCCCGACTAGCCGTCCAACCTGGCTGGTCGTTACTCCCGCACGACAGCTGCTAAGTACCGAAAAGGAAAGAGCGCTGCCGTTTTCAGCCGATCACGGGGTTTCGCAAATCGGCGGCCGGAGAAAATCGTTCGATACGTCTGCTTGCCCCGCGGAATCGCGTTCGACGGCTAGTCCGTTGACAAATGGCGACGCAAATCCGGGCCCCAACTGCTTTCGGCCTTTTCTCAAGGCGCGCTCGGCGATGCAGGCATCGAGCGCCGCGCGAGCGAGATCGGGAAGCTGGCCGGGCTCCTGCATGATGGAACGCATCACCGCAAAAACATTCACGGCTCCGTTCGAATCCAATGCCGGCCCTGCCGCGGCGGGAAGGGCCCGATGCGCCGCATCGATAATGACCCGACAAGCGGCAAATGGGATCCGGTGCGCGGCGGCAATCTCCGCAGCGATGTGGGATTCCATGTCGACGGCAACCGCGCCTGTCGTCCGGAAGAGATGCGACTTTTCCGCGGGCGTCGGCACCATGGTGTCGGAGCCGACAATATCCGCAAGCACAGCGCCTGGAAGCCGCTCGGAGAGTTCCTGCGTCCATTTCGAGTCAGTCGCAATAGCGCGCTCACGATACCTGACGGTGGATGCGATGACCCAATCCCCGGCAACAAGTTCCGGATTCAGCCCGCCGGAAATTCCAAAGCTGATGATGCCCGAAACGCCGGGGTGAATTGCAGCGTGCAAAGCGGCGCCAAGACGCGCGCCCTGGCTGCAAACCACTGATACCCCGCTACCACGCGCAACAAAGGCCTCGCGCGCAAGCGACGTCACGGCAACAATGGTCGTCGATCTTTGCACCCCGCCCCCCTGACGGTCCCTGCAGAGACCATTCGTATCCGACCCTAGGGGAAATTCAAGTATCCAGCGGCACGAAACCACTGCAGAGCGTCTTGAATTCCCTCAATATATGGCCGCGAACGGTAGGATAGCTCCCGCTCGGCTTTGGTGGAGGCAAAGAACATGCGATATCGGGCCAGATAGACCCCATCCAAGGTCGCGAAGGGCTCGCGCCCGGTGATTCTCGCCACAGCTTCCGCAGCAAATGCGACCGGTACCAAGGCGCGCCAGGGAAGCCGCACCCACGGCGCGCGGCGGCCCACGATCCCCGCAATGTCTTTCAGCATCTGCGAGAACAAGACGTTTTCACCGCCGAGAATGTAGCGCTCCCCTATCTTTCCGGAGCGCATTGCCGCGAGATGACCGTTCGCCACATCGTCCACATGGACGAGGTTGAGTCCTGTGTCGACGAACGCCGGGATGCGACCCTTGGCGGCTTCCACGATGATACGGCCGGTCGGAGTTGGCCGCGCGTCGCGCGGTCCAACCGGCGTCGAGGGATTGACGATGACCGCGGGAAGGCCCTGCTCAGCCACCATGGAATCGACCAGGCGTTCGGCCGCGATCTTGCTGCGCTTGTATGCGCCGATTGCCTCGTTTTCGGGCAGCGAGGTGGACTCGTCTGCGATCTCACCGGACCGCAACGCAATGGTCGCCACGCTACTGGTATGAACGATCCTCTCGACGCCCGCCCGCAGCGCCGCCTGCATGACGTTGCGGGTACCCTCGAGGTTGGTGGCATAAATTTCGCCTGGATCCGGGGCCCACAGACGATAGTCGGCCGCCACATGAAAAACGTAGCGCACACCCGCGACTGCGCGATCGATTGAAGCTCGGTCACGCAGGTCGCCTTCGATAAATTCAATGTCGAGGTCGGCGAGGTTGGAGTAAGGCCCCTTCTCGCGGACGAGCGCGCGCGCAGAAAAACCGGCCTCGACAAGTTTGCGCGCGACAGCCGAGCCGACGAACCCGCTTGCACCGGTGACGAGAACCTTGCCCTGAGTGTTCATCCGTCGCGGGTTCCGATATGCCGAGGATTCGAACCGTGCCGACCCACCGGCGAACCGGCATCGAACGATCGAGATCTATCCCCCAAGCAGCTTCTGCGTTCGATCATGCAACCTCTTGATCAAACCGTCGGCACCGCTCGAGGCAATGATCGAGGCAAATTCGTCACGCCGCGTCGCGAGGTCGCTGATAGTCCCGTTGAGATAGACGTCGATCACCCGCCCGCCCCGAACCAGGTAGTTGATACTCACAGTACGGCCGCCGGGCTGCAACAGCCTGGTTTTCACAATTTCGCCACCGCCGCGCGGCTCCGGCACCGATTTCGGGTCTACAACAAAGCTTTCCCCGGAATAGTCCTTAACCTGGCTTGCGTAGTCGGCAATGATGAACTTGGCGAATGCATCCCGCACGGCCGCCTGCTGGGCTGGCGAGAAACTCTGCCACGCCGGCCCCACTGCCAGTCGCGTCATCGTCGGAAGATCGAAAGCCGATGAAATGGCGGGCGTGAACCGCTTGTCGCGCTCGCGGACACTCAAGCGACCCGCTTGCTGGATCGTCGGCATCAACTGCTGGTAATAACTCTGAATGTGCGCCACGGCTGACGACTGCGCGTACAATTGGATCGGGGCGACCTGGACGGCGGCAACTATGGCAACGATTGCGATCAAATGACGCAAGTTGAATTCCGACTCTCGCATTGTGGTTTCCACTCTCCCGGACGGGCGCGACCTGCCTCGGCAGCCGCGGCCATTCGTCAGGCTCGGTTTGCTGTTTCTGCGGAACGTTTTGGAATTGGATTGAGGCCCCGTCAAGACGTAGGCGACAGCCTGAAATGAATATGCTTTTTTTGCAAATTCAATGAGCAAGACCGTCAATCAGCTGGCAGTCGCCGCAACCACGCACGCCGTACGTGTGTCGACGCGGCATGCATGGTTCGTGATTCTTGCATTCCTGCTTGTTGCGGTCCTGTCGGCTTTCTATTTCACGTCCCATTTTGCCATCACGACCGACAGCAACAAGCTTTTATCGAGCTCATTGCCGTGGCGCCAGCAGGAACGCGCGCTCGACCGCGCCTTTCCCTGGCGAGTCGATCAGATCATTGCCGTCGTTGACGCCGCCACGCCCGAGGCTGCCGAGGAAGCGGCAGACACACTCGCAAACGACCTCTCCCGCCACGCGGACGTGATCCGGACCGTTTCCCGCCCCGATGGCGGCGAATTCTTCGCGCGGAACGGCATTCTTTTTCGTTCGCTCGACGAAGTACGCCGCGATGCCAATGATCTCATCGGCGCGCAGCCTTTTCTCGGGACTCTTTCAGCGGATCCGACGCTGCGAGGTGTTCTTCGCACACTATCTCAATCGATTGAGGGATTGCGTCTGGGGAAAACAAAGCTCGAGGATTTGAGACCTGCGCTC
>DASSYU010000411.1:0-2819 GCA_035703125.1 Pseudolabrys sp.
CGAGCTGGAAGTGATGAATTTGACCGGCGATGGCAATGGCTTTGATATTGTGACCATGCCGCATGAAATGCGGGCGCGCGTGCCGACGTCAAACTTCTTCCAGCAGCAGGGTTATGAGCGAAACCCTGTCGCGCGACGGACCGCCGTCGTGGCCAATCTCGTCGCCGACATTGAAGGCAAGATGCAGCGTGGCGCGCAGGCGCAAGGGGCGCGCGATCTGGCGAACGCTTTCTAGGAATGCTGCTGTTAGCGTTGGTCGCCCGCGATTTCCTCGACCAGGTCGACGACGCGGCGGCGCAGCTTGGAGTCTTTGATGTTGGTGAAGGCCTTGGTCAACGCAAGCCCGTCGGAGCTCGACAGGAAGTCGGAAACATAATCTGCAACGGGCGCCTTAGACGATCCATCTTCGGATTGCTTGCCGCCACTCACACCTTCGAAAAAGAACGACACCGGCACTTTGAGAATCTGGGCGATATGCTGCAGCCGGCTCGCACCGATCCTGTTCGTACCTTTCTCGTATTTCTGCACCTGCTGAAAAGTCAGTCCGAGTTTTTCGCCAAGCTTTTCCTGACTCATGCTCAGCATCAGCCGGCGCATACGTACGCGAGACCCGACGTACTTATCCGTAGGGTTCGGAGATTTTTTTGCCATCATCTGAAAAGCGCCCCCAACGCAATCGGCCGCAGATTTCGCAGCGCGACGCCAATTTATTAGAGGGCAGCTGAAATTCGGATGCAAGGAAATGTATATGTAATGTATTAATACAAGCGTCCCACTTGGCCGCGCGTACAAATGAAATTCGATGCTGGACGCGCCGATACGAGCGCGTCGCCCAAGCAACGACGCGCGTAAAAAAATATTGACCGGCACGGCAGCTCAGCGGTGCGTCGAATTGCTGCAGCAGCGGCAAATTTCGCCGGCTCAAAGATCGACGGTTCGCCCAAATGAGAAGTGCCGCCGCCGGTAGTAACCGGTGACTGCTCGCATCTCGCAGCACTTGTTGGCTAGGCCGGCGCGCCACCTGCGTTAAAGCGAAGCGCGGCAATCCGGTCGAGCTCGGTTTGCTCGCGCGCATTTTCCTCCGCCTTCTCGCGCTGCTGGTCGCGCTCGTCCAGCATTTCGACCTTCTTGAGCTCCTCGAATGCCTCACCGAGGGCGGCCTTGGCATCGTCAAGCTGCACGCGCAGTTCGTCGGTCGAGTGCTTGAGATTTTCGCGACGCGACGTCGCCGCCTTCGCATAGGTCGGATAGGCAAAATGAGCGGGGTCGTGGATACCCGCACGGTCCTGCTCGATCTTGATCTCGCGCTCGAGATCGCCGGCGATACGGTCGAACTCGGCGATCATTGCCTCGATCTGGGCGACCTTGCGCCGCTTCTCGTCGACCTGGAATTTCTTAAGACGGATAAGGGTTTCGCGTGACTTCATCGACTAGGTACTCCCCGAAGCCCCGAATACGTGGGAGGCGGCTGGGCGATCCCGCCAGGGCCGCACGCCCATATTCCGGACCATTCAGGGGCCGAGTGTCCCCCAATAACGTTAGTTTTGTGTTTCTTCGCCTTTTAGAATCCGCTCCAACCGCTGGTAGCCCTCCGCCATAGGAGTTGATTCTTCCTTAAGCTGGGCCAGGAAGGTCTCCAGCGGCTTGTGCAAGGCTATCGCCTCGTCCACCTCCGGACTGGAGCCGGGCCGGTAGGCGCCTAGCCGGATCAGCTCTTCCATATCCGAGTAGGTCGCCATCACCTGGCGGGCACGATTGATCGCCGGCAGAAAGGTCGGGTCCGCGGACCGCGGCATGGTCCGTGAAATCGATTTCAGAATGTTGATGGCCGGGTAGCGACCGCGCTCGGCGATCGCGCGCTCCATGACGATGTGACCATCGAGGATACCACGGACCGCATCGGCGAGGGGTTCATTGTGATCGTCGCCATCCACAAGCACGCTGAAAATTCCGGTGATAGTGCCCTGCTCCGTTCCGGGGCCGGCTCGGCGCGCGCATTGACGACGCGCCCGAGCCAGCGCTCCGACGGGCGAATGGCGCCTGCCGCGCTCGAAACGACCGCTCTGCAGCCACGGCGTACCCCGTCAAGCGCTGCGAACGGCATCGCAAGCGCATGACCGCCGGAAAAGCCCACGACCTCGCACGGTATCGGCTTGCCGCCCGTCTCGATGGTCAGCCGCGCGCCGACCGACATCGCATGGATCGGCCCTGCGACCTCAACCATCAGCCCGCGTACCGCAACGACGCGGCCGAATATTTCGACGCCGTCGATGTCGCCGATCTGCTCAGCGAGCGCTTTCATGAGCAGGGGCCGTCATTGCGGACATGGACCGGCTTGCGAGTCCTGCCGCCCCATAAACCACCCCTTAGGCTTACTGCCGAAGTGGTCCCATTAACTTGGTGTTTACCCGGGTCGTTAATCATTGGGTCATTCGTCCACGGGACTTAAGGCTTGTGAGTCGCCCAGCCAGGACGGAAGGGGCGAGTCGTTAGAGTCGGTTAGACCCGATTCTTAAACTAGGGCATTAGACACGACGTGGCCAAAAAACCACTCTCCAGCAACATCTTACGCCGATTCGGGCGTCTCTGCCCACGGCACGCTTGCGCGGAAGAATCAGGTTTTGTTAACCATGCCCCGATAGTGTCGATTCGGTTTGTCCCACCGCGTTTTTTTCAGCCTCGCCGCGGGATTGCGGCGTGACCTCATGGCCCGGTTGCGGCGAGAAGGGGACTTAAATGCGCGTTCTACTCATTGAAGATGACAGCGCGACCGCACAATCCATCGAATTGATGCTCAAGTCCGAGAGTTTCAACGTCTA
>DASSYU010000033.1:0-3065 GCA_035703125.1 Pseudolabrys sp.
CATGCCGATCGAAGTGAAATATGAGCCGGGCACCGTCGAAATTGTCGAGCAGCATGACGGTTCCAAGCTGGCGCTGCGCAAGCTCGATGCCGATTACGAGCTGCACGACCGCGCCGCCGCGCTCGGATTTTTGCAGCACCATGCCGCCAAGGGACAGATCGTCACCGGCCTGCTCTATGTCGAGAAGGAGCCGGAAGACCTGCATGCCCACCTGCGCACGGTCGACGCGCCCCTGAACGCGCTCGGCGAAAAGGAGCTTTGCCCCGGTCAGGCGGCCCTTGAGAAGTTCAACGCAAGCCTGCGGTAGTGGACAAACGCCGCCTCGGACAGTCCGATCTGCACCTCGCGCCGTTGATGCTCGGCGGCAATGTCTTCGGCTGGAACGTCGACGAGCCGACATCATTCGAAATTCTTGATGCCTTCACCGACGCAGGCTTCAACGCCATCGACACATCTGACAGCTATTCACGCTGGGTCCCGGGCCACCCAGGCGGCGAGTCCGAAACAATCATCGGCAACTGGCTGAAGAAAAGCGGCAAGCGCGACAAGGTGCTGATCGCCACCAAGGTCGGCGAGGACATGGGCGCAGGCCGCAGCCTCCGGAAGGATTACATCCTGCGCGAATGCGAGGCGTCGCTCCGGCGTCTGCAAACCGACTATATCGATCTCTACCAGACCCATTTCGATGATGAGGTCACGCCGCCGGAAGAAACCATGCAGGCCTATGCCGCGCTGATTGCCGCGGGCAAGGTGCGGGCGATCGGGGCCTCCAACATAACGCCTGCGCGGCTGAGGGCTTCGCTTGATTCGAGCAACGAAGTTGGTGCTCCGCGCTACGAGAGCCTGCAGCCGCTTTATAACCTTTCCGACCGCAAGGAGTTCGAGACCGAGTTCGAGCCGATTTGCCGGCAGGAAAAGCTCGGCGTCATTAATTATTACTCGCTCGCAGCCGGCTTCCTCACCGGCAAGTACCGCTCCGCCGAGGAAGGCGCCACACATCCCGGACGCGGCGAACGCCTCATCCGCTATCTCGACGCACGCGGCATGCGTATCCTCAAGGCGCTCGACACTGTGGCCGCGCGCCACAATGCCATTCCTGCACAAATCGCAATCGCGTGGCTCATCGCAAAGCCAATCATCACCGCGCCAATCGCCAGTGCCACCAGCCGCAAGCAGCTCGACGAGATCATGAAGGCGCTGGACATCAAGCTTTCGAGCGAGGACGTCGTGGCGCTCGATGCCGCAGGCGCATAGATCTGCTCACCGCAGGTTCCATGGACGGAACCAGCGTCATGGAACCGCGTTGTTGCCGGTCATGAGCACGCGCGCCTCCGTTGCAGTCCGCAGAAATCACACGGCCAAGCCTTCCAAGCGCGGAGGCCGGAGCGGTATTACCGCGGAAGAGGTCAAGGACGTCGAGGAGCTTTCGACCCCGCGCACGCCGGTAATCTACGAGGTCGTGCGCCGTCTAGGCGAAGAGGAAATGGAGCGCCCCCTCAGTTCGCTGTGGTGGTCGGGCGTGGCGGCGGGGCTCTCGATCAGTTTCTCCCTGCTCTCGCAGGCGATCTTGACCGCGCACCTGCCGCAAGCATCGTGGCAACCGCTTGTGGTCAGCTTCGGCTACTGCATCGGATTCATCATGGCGGTGCTTTCTCGCCAGCAACTCTTCACCGAAAGCACGATCACTGCGGTTTTGCCCGTCGCGGCCGATGTGACCCGGGGCAATATCGTGCGCATGGCGCGGCTTTGGGCGATCGTGCTCGCAGCCAATCTCGCAGGCACGTTGTTCGCGGCATTGTTCTGCACCTTCGCGCCCGTTTTGCCGGGCGACATTTACAGCGGAATGCTGGAGATCAGCCGCGATCTGCTCGCTTTCGGCTGGTGGGAGATGCTGTTCCGCGCCATTGCCGCCGGGTTTCTGATGGCGGCGATGGTCTGGCTGATGCCGGGCGCGGAAGGCGCGCAAATTCACGTCATCACGCTGATGACGTGGCTGATTGCGGTCGGCGGGTTTACTCATATCGTCGCCGGCAGCATGGAATCCTATCTTCTGGTGTTTTCGGGGGAGTGGGTTTGGTGGCAAATGCTCGCCGACTTCATGGTACCGGTCCTGATCGGCAATATGATCGGCGGTACCGCGCTGTTCGCGCTGATCGCCTATGCGCAGGTGATGGACGAGATCTAGGCCACCACCTGAAGCGAAGCTTTAACTTGAAGAAATCCCACTAACTGGCGCCCCTTAATCCTCAAGTGAATTATGAGGATTGCTATTGATTGATGCAGGTGCCGACGTAGGCATTGCGGTTGCCGGCGTCCGGTCCATAGACCCCGGCCTGATGCGCGCAACGCGCCGCGCGGTCCTGGAAGGTTTCGGCCCCGCCCCGTCCCCAGCCTGAAATCGTCGGCAGATTGGGCAATGACCGGCCGGTTTCCGGCACGACAATCGGCGGCGGCGTGACCGCGTGAGGCTGCGGCACCGTCTTTGAGCGCGGAATGACGACCTTTTCCACGGTGCCGCGTGGCGACCTGTATTTCGGCGCAAGCCAGGGCTCGGGCTTCGACGACTTGGATGACTTGGACCCCTTTTCGGGGACCATGATGCTGTAGTCGTCTTGCATGATGCTGTAGCCGCTGCCGCCTTGAGCAAAGGAAGGCCCTGCGGCTGCCGCCGCCAGGACAAGCACGCCAGGCAAAAGAGATGCGCGCATCACTCCACTCAGATAGGAGCCCCTCGCCCCGTCCGCTACTCCTCCGGAGCTTCCTCGATCGGATCATAACGTTTCGCGTCAAACCCGAGCAAATTCCAGGATTGTTCCATGTGCGGTGGTAATGGCGCTGACACGTCGATAGTACCACCTCTTGGGTGCGGGACCGCGATGCGCCGCGCGAGCAGGTGTAGCTTGTTTTGCACACCACCGGGGAACTCCCAGTTCTCGATGTTGAAATATTTTGGATCGCCGACAATCGGGTTGCCGACATGGGCCATATGCGCGCGCAACTGATGGGTGCGGCCGGTCACCGGCTTCAGTGATATCCACGCAAATTTGTGCGCCGCCGGCTCCACT
>DASSYU010000119.1:0-2439 GCA_035703125.1 Pseudolabrys sp.
TGCGTCGCGGCGGAAGCCCTGGAAGAAGCGGCTCATCTGCTCGTGGACCATCGTGTGGCGGCTCACGCGATAGTCGAAATCGGCCTTCTGGGCGGCGGTCGGCAATTCGCCGTAGAGCAGGAGATAGCAGGTCTCCAGAAAGTCGCCGTGTTCGGCAAGCTGCTCGATGGGGTAACCGCGATAGAGCAGAATGCCTTCGTCGCCGTCGATGTAGGTGATCTTGGATTCACAGCTTGCCGTCGAGGTGAAGCCGGGGTCGTAGGTGAACATTCCGCTCTGACCGTAGAGCTTGGAGATGTCGACGACCTCGGGCCCGATCGTGCCCGGTAATACCGGCATGTCCCAATTGTTGTTGCCGACCGTCAGGGTGCCGGTCTTGTTTTTGGCGCTGGTCTTGGCGTCCATGGGTCGAGTCCTCGGGCCGCAAGCTTTGTGGGTATCCCATCCAAATGTGCACTGCAAGATAGCCCAATGTTGGCTAGACACCCGGCGTACAGGGGTTTGGCCATCTTTTGCTGCCCAGCATGAAAAATTATGAGGCGGCCTGGTCGCGCAGCCGCGCAAGGCTTTCATCGCGGCCGAGAACTGCAAGCACATCGAATATCGGCGGGGACGTCGTGCGCCCGGTAAGTGCGGCGCGCAGCGGCTGTGCAATCGCGCCGAGCTTGAGCCCCGCGCGCTCCGCATAGGGCCTCACAACGGCCTCGGCGGAACCTGCGTTCCATTCCGAAACGGCTTCCAGCTCCGGCAGGAGGGCCTTAATCAGCGTTTTTGCCTCGTCGGTCAGCAAAGCTTTTGCTTGGTCATTGATATCGATCGGCCGGTTGGCCCAAAGGAACCGCGAGGCGTCGAATAATTCGACCAAAGTTTTGGCGCGCTCCTTCATGGCGGGCATAGCGGCCAAAAACTTTCCCCGTAGCGCGGGTGTCATTTTGCTGGCGAGTTCCTGTCCGCCGGCAATGTGCGGCAAGAGTTGCTCGAGCGCGGCCATAAGGGAAGCGTCGTCGGTCGACCGAATATAGTGGCCATTGAGGCTTTCGAGTTTCATGAAGTCGAAGCGCGCCGGCGACCGGCCGATCTGCGGAAGATCGAATGCAGCGACCATCTCTTCCGCCGTGAAAATTTCCTGATCGCCATGCGCCCAGCCGAGCCGCACAAGGTAGTTCCGCATTGCGGCCGGCAGATAACCCATGGCCCGATAGGCATCGATGCCGAGCGCGCCGTGCCGTTTCGACAGCTTTGAGCCATCCGGTCCGTGGATCAGGGGGATGTGCGCCATCACCGGCACCTTCCATCCAAGGGCCTGGTAGATTTGAGTCTGCCGCGCCGCATTGTTGAGGTGATCGTCACCGCGGATGATGTGGGTAATACCCATGTCATGATCGTCGACCACGACCGCGAGCATATAGGTCGGGGTGCCGTCCGAACGCAGCAGGACAAAGTCGTCGAGATTTTCGTTTTGCCAGACCACGCGGCCTTGAACCTGGTCTTCGACGACCGTCTCTCCCGTCAGTGGCGCTTTGATGCGGATCACCGGGTTGACGCCGGCCGGCACGTCCTTCGGGTCGCGATCGCGGCAACGTCCATCGTAGAGACGTGTGCGGCCTTCAGCCCGCGCCTTCTCGCGCATCGCGGTAAGCTCGTCCTGGCTGCAATAGCAGCGATAGCCGTGGCCCGAAGCCAGCAGTTGCTCGGCCGCCTGGCGGTGGCGCGCGGCACGCGAAAATTGGAAGACGATTTCCCCGTCCCAGGTAAGTCCGAGCCAGGTCAAACCGTCGATAATGGCGTTTATCGCCGCAGCCGTGGACCGCTCTCGGTCGGTATCTTCAATCCGCAGCAGCATCTTGCCGCCATGCCGGCGGGCGTACAGCCAGTTAAACAAGGCCGTGCGGCCGCCACCGATATGAAGAAAACCGGTGGGCGAGGGCGCAAAACGGGTGACGACAGGCTCGTTCATCGTGAGCCGTCTACCACAGTCGGCGGGAGGAATGTCACCGCGATTGACATTGAGGCGAGCGCCACGTCATACGGGCCGCGGGATACGGCTCAAGTGATGTTTGAGGAAGCATGGCAACCGATGCAAAGGCAAGAGGCGATGCGGGCGCGATCGAAGCGAGCCGCGATTTTATCCGCGATATCATCAAGGGTGATCTCGATGCCGGCCGCGTCAAGCAGGTCATCACCCGCTTTCCGCCGGAACCAAATGGGTATCTCCACATCGGGCATGCCAAGTCGATTTGCCTGAATTTTGGCGTGGCCGAGGAGTTCGGCGGCCGCTGTCACCTGCGGTTCGATGACACGAATCCAGCCAAGGAGGAGCAGGAATATATCGACGCGATTGAGCGCGATGTCCGCTGGCTCGGTTTCGACTGGGGAAAGCACCTCTATCATGCCTCCGACTACTTTGAGCAGCTTTACGCCTGGGCCGAGGATTTGATC
>DASSYU010000420.1:0-3903 GCA_035703125.1 Pseudolabrys sp.
CTGCTTTTGCCCCGCGGCGTCACGATGGAGCAGCCTGGCTGCTACCGCCCCAGGCGCCGTCCTCGCGCATCATCTGCACCAGCATGCCTTCGCGCAGCCCGCGATCGGCGACACGCAACCGCGGACAGGGAAACGCACGGCGGATAGCCTCAAGGATCGCACAACCGGCGAGCACGAGATCGGCCCGCTCGGCGCCGATGCAAGGGCTTGCAACGCGATCCTCATAGGTCATCGTCAGCAATCGCTCGACGACAGCGTTGATTTCCTCGGCGCTCATCCAGCAACCGTCTACGCGATTGCGATCATAACGCTTGAGGTTGAGATGCACACCGGCGATGGTGGTGACCGTGCCCGATGTCCCGAGCATGTGAATCCCTTCGGCCTCGTCGCCACCGTGCTCGTGCACGAATGGAGCAATCAGGTCAGCAATTTCCACAACCATCGCGTCGTAACTTTCACGCGTCACCGTGACGCCGCCATAGCGCTCTGCCAGCGTCACCACGCCGTGCGGTACGGAAATCCAGCCGCGGATCTGAGGCAACGGCGGCCCGCAGCGGCTGCGCTGCGAGCGTTCGAGTCGCACGAGCTCCGACGAACCGCCGCCGATATCGAACAGAACAGCGCCTGCGGCATGGGGATCAATCAGTGGCGTGCACCCGGTCGCGGCAAGGCACGCCTCGGTCTCGCGATCGATCACCTCGAGCTCAAGACCAAGTTCGTCCGACACACGATCCAAAAACTCCGCGCCGTTTTCGGCCGTCCGGCAAGCTTCGGTTGCGATCAGGCGCGCGCGGGTAACGCCCTTGTTTTTCATTTTGTTACGGCAGATGGCCAAGGCCGCCATCGCGCGACTGATCGCGGCCTCGCTCAGGCGACGAGACGACGAAACGCCCTCGCCGAGCCGTACGATCCTGGAAAATGCGTCTACGACGCGAAAGCCTTCGCCTGAGGGCCGCGCAACCAGCAACCGGCAATTATTGGTCCCTAGGTCGAGTGCCGCATAAGTCGCCCCACCCCGGTCATTGCCGAAGCGACCATTGGCCCGTCCAGGCGACCGCCGACCCCACCGGGCCCGCGGCGGCGGCGCCCGATCGATAGCAGGGTCGAGGCCTGGGATGTCCCCGGCCTCGCCGCTCATCTCCCAAAACCTTTCCTGTCTGCACCGTGCCCCAGCGATTTCCCTCGGCGCGTCACGGTTGCAGGCGTGTTCCTTCGATCACGAAAAGTGTAACAGCGCCTGTGTCTTGCGCAACCCTCCGCCGCAAAAGCTATTCTTGTCGAAGGATGCCGCGTGCTTTATGTGACAGCGCCAGTCCGGAAAGCATCACCCCTCAATGGATGACCGCATCACCGAAACTGCCCTTTCGCTGACCAAATTCGGTGTCGGGCAGCCTGTTCGGCGGAGCGAAGACCCGATGCTCGTTCGCGGACAGGGTCGCTACACCGACGATATCAGCCGACCAAACCAAGCCTATGCGGTCATGGTTCGAAGCCGTGACGCGCATGGCGTTATCCGCTCGATTGATACTGCCGGCGCCAAGGCGATGCCCGGCGTTCTCGCTGTTTACACGGCTGCCGACTTGACCGGATATGGCCCACTCAAATGCGGTCTGCCTTTAAAGAATCGTGACGGATCGCCGATCCAATACACGCCGCGGCCGGCACTTGCGGGTGACAAGGTGCGTTTCGTGGGTGATCCGGTTGCCTGCGTGATCGCGGAAACCGTGGCGCAGGCGAAAGATGCGGCCGAAGCTGTCACGCTCGACATCGAACCACTGCCCGCAGCGCTCAAGCCATCCGAAGCGGTCAAACCGGGCGCGCCACTCGTGTTCGACGAGGTTCCGAACAACATTGCGCTCGACTATCACTATGGCGATGCCGCCAAGGTTGCGGAAGCCTTTGCAAAGGCAAAGCACGTGACCCGGCTCGAAACCTCCAACCAACGCATGGTGGTCAACGCCATGGAGCCGCGCTCCGCGATCGGCGAATACGATGCGACCGCGGCGAAGTGGACGCTCTACTCAACGAGTCAGGGCGTGCACGGCATGAAGACCTCACTGATGGAGATTCTTGGCGCGCCAGCCGACAAGGTCCGCGTAATCACCGGTCAGGTCGGCGGCTCGTTTGGCATGAAGGCCGCGGTTTACCCCGAATATGTCTGCATCCTGCACGGCGCTCGCCTGCTCGGGCGGCCGGTCAAATGGACGGACGAGCGCTCGGGCAGTTTCGTGTCGGACCACCACGGTCGCGCACAGGACATGGTCGTTGAAATGGCGTTCGACGACGACGCACATATTCTTGCAGTCCGCCTCTCGGGATACGGCGACATGGGCGGCTACCTCGCCCAATTTGGACCACTGCTGCCGACCGGAAACCAAGTCAAAAACATCGCCAGCGTCTATCGCACGCCGTTGATCGAGGTGGCGACCAAATGCGTTTTCACTAACACGACTTTTGTCTCGGCCTATCGTGGCGCCGGCCGGCCCGAAGGTAATTACTATATCGAGCGCACGCTCGATCTCGCTGCGGCCGAGCTCGATATTGACCGGCTCGACCTGCGCAAGCGGAATATGATCCGCAAGAGCGACCTGCCCTTCAAGGCCGCATCCGACATGACTTACGACTGCGGCGATTTCCTCGGTGTGCTCAAGCAGGCGCTCGATGCCGCCGACTACGCCGGGTTCAAGAAACGCAAACGCGAGAGTAAGAAGCGCGGCCTGCTGCGCGGATTCGGAATCGGCTGCTATCTCGAGGTCACGGCCGCGCCCGGTAAGGAACTCGGCGCCATTCATTTCGAAGCCGACGGCACGGTGACGATCGTCGCCGGCACGCTCGACTTCGGGATGGGTCACGCAACGACCTACGCGCAGATATTGACCGATCTCCTCGGCATTCCATTTGACCGTATCCGCATGGTCGAAGGTGACAGTGACCGGATGGCGTTCGGCGGCGGCAGCGGCGGCTCGCGTTCGGTGATGTTTGTCGGGACCGCGCTCACTGAATCCGCAGCGATTGTGATCGAGCGCGGCAAGCAAATCGCTTCTCACGTTTTGGAAGCCTCACCGGGCGACATCGAATTCCAGGCGGGACGCTTTGTGATCGCGGGCACCGACCGGTCGATCGAGTTGCTCGATCTTGCTGCGCGTCTGCGCACCGGAATCAACTTGCCAGGTGGTACTCCGAACTCGCTCGACGTCGACCACGTCGTCAACAATCCCGTCCCGTCAGCCTTTCCCAACGGCTGTCATGTTGCCGAGGTCGAAGTCGATCCCGAAACGGGCGCCGCACGTGTCGTTCGCTATTCAGCGGTCAATGACCTCGGCACGGTGGTCAATCCCCTGCTGGTCGAGGGTCAGATTCAAGGTGGCGTTGTGCAAGGCCTCGGGCAAGTTTTACTGGAGCAGGCGGTCTACGATTCCGACGGGCAATTTGTGACCGGCTCGTTCATGGACTACGCGATGCCGCGCGCACACGACGCACCGATGATCAATGTCGCCAGCCATCCTGTGCCGACCAAAAGCAATCCGCTCGGTGCAAAGGGCTGCGGCGAGGCCGGCACATCGGGCGGTCTCCCTTCCGTGGCTAACGCCGTTATCGACGCGCTGTCCGAATACGGTGTCCGACACCTTGAAATGCCGATGACGCCATCACGCATCTGGCAGGCGATTCAACAGGCAAAGGCCGCTCAATGAGCCAGGCTGCCGGCGTTATCGGTTCGGCGCGCGCGCCGTATATTCGCGTTGTCGGCGCGGTCAGCGCTGCGCATTTCATGTCGCATTATTACATCATCGCGTTGGCGCCGCTCATGCCGTTCGTACGCGACGAGTATCAAGTTACTTACACTGAAATCGGATTGGCTTTTGCGGTATTCAACATCGTAACAGCAGTGTTCCAGACACCAGC
>DASSYU010000448.1:0-3283 GCA_035703125.1 Pseudolabrys sp.
GCACCAAGTTCGTGATCGAAGGAAAGCGTCGCGGGGAAGGTCAGGTGCAAGTGTTCAGCCGGTATCTGGAGTTTCCCGACGGCACGTTCCTGCCGCTGCCGGCCCGGCCGGCAAAGCAAAAAGCGGTCGCACCCGCGCGCCATCCGCGGCGCTCGCGTTCGCGGGCCCATTGACCCAGCCATATCGGCCAATGGCCTAGGTCTTGGTCCGCCCCGGCCACTGGCGGACGGGGCGAGGCCGTAAACGGGACTCGGCCAGCGACCTAGCCTGAACGCGAAAACCCCAGCCACCGGCGGGCTGGGGTTGACGGGCGATCGGTCAATCGCCTTTTCACGTGTGTCTGGGCAGGTAACGCGCTGCGGCACGGCCTGGTTCCTTGGCCATGCGCTATTCGCCTCCGAGAACCAGATCGTCCCGGTGGATCATTTCGGTCCGGCCCGTGTAGCCAAGGATCAGAAGCACGTCGGCCGACGAGCGCCCTTTAATTTTTTCCGCGTCCTCGGCGTCATAGGCGACGAGCCCGCGGCCGACCTCGTGCCCATCCGGCCCCCGAACTATGACCGCATCGCCGCGCCCAAAGCCGCCCTCCACCTTGATCACGCCTGCCGGCAGCAGGCTCTTGCCGCTTCGCAGCGCGCGTACGGCGCCGGCATCGATCATCAGCGCACCGCGCGGCTCGAGCGATCCCGCAATCCATTTCTTGCGCGCGGTTACGGGGTTTGCCGGTGTCAGGAACCAGGTGCACGCAGCTCCATTCGCGATCGTCTGCAGGGGATGCAGCACGCGGCCGGACGCGATCACCATATGCGTGCCCGCAGTGGTGGCAATCTTGCCGGCCTCGATTTTGGTCAGCATGCCGCCGCGCGCGAGGTCGGAGCCGGATGCGCCGGCCATCGCTTCGATATCGGGCGTGATGCGCGCAACGACAGGCACCAGCTTCGCACCGTTCCCTGCTATTGGCGGCCGATCGTAAAGTCCGTCCACATCTGAAAGCAGCACGAGCAGGTCGGCGCTCATCATGGTGGCGACGCGGGCAGCGAGCCGGTCGTTGTCACCGTACCGGATCTCGGTGGTCGCTACGGTATCGTTTTCATTGATCACCGGCACGCTTCGCCATTCGAGCAGCTTTGCGATCGTCGAGCGCGCATTGAGGTAGCGACGCCGCTCTTCGGTATCGCCGAGCGTGACCAGCACCTGGCCGGCGGTGAGTGAGTGGGCGCCGAGCGCCTCCGACCATGCGCGTGCAAGCGCAATCTGCCCGACTGCAGCCGCGGCCTGGCTGTCCTCGAGCTTGAGCGCCCCCGGCGGCAATTTCAATACGGCGCGACCGAGCGCGATGGCGCCCGACGATACGACAAGCACATCGCATTTTTGCTGATGGAGGCCGGCCACGTCGGCCGCGAGCGACGCGAGCCAGTCGCGCTTGAGGCCGCTGGCGGAGGAGTCCACCAGCAACGACGAGCCGACCTTCACCACGATGCGGCGGAAGTTTTTGAGCAGCGGCGTGTTCGACATGATACCGGCGACAGCGTCATTAAGCGCGCCGGTTGTGTAGCACGTCAAATTTGGTCCGTCAGGATCGAGTCGCCGCCGGATCGATCGAATCCGGCAGCCTTATGCTTTCCCGGTTAATGCCAGTTTGACCCGCTCCGGCGTGAACGGAACGGTCCGCAGGCGTGCGCCGGTGGCATTGTAGACAGCATTGGCGAGAGCCGGGCCCACAGTCGTACACGCTGCCTCGCCGGCACCGACCGGTTTTTCCGTCGGCCGGTCGATCAGCTCGATGTCGATCTTCGGCGCGCCGGAGAACCGCAGGATCGGATAGCTCGCCCAGTCGACGCTGAGAACGCGCGAGCGGTCGAACATCACCTCTTCCATCAACACGCGGCTGATCGTCTGCAGGATGCTGCCCTCGATCTGCGCGCGCACGCCGTCGGGGTTGATGATCTGCCCGCAGTCGTGCGCGCAGGCCACGCGCTCGACAGCGATGCGGCCAGTCGCACGCTCGACGGCGACCTCCATGCCCATGCCGACGTAGCTTTCGCTGTGCTTGTAGTGGATGTACGCAAAGCCGCGTCCGCGCGCTATCGCGTTATTGGTACTCGCGAGCTGATAAGCCTGCGGCTGCCACTTCATCATGGCTGCCGTGCGCTTGATAACTTCAGTTGCGCGCGGGTCCTTCAGGCCGCGCAGGCGGAATTCGACCGGATCGACGCCAGATGCGGCCGCAAGCTCATCGACGAAACTTTCGACCGCGAAGCAATTTGCCGGCTTACCTGGCGAGCGGATCGGCGCCGGACGTAACGGCGCGTCCTTGAGCCAATGCGCAATCACCTGGATGCTTTCGGCGGAATACGGCGGGTCACCGTTTTGCGAAATCAGTCCGGTATTCAGTCCCGGCACATGCTCCAGCCCGGCCGCTTCAGGTGCCAGCAGCGGAATATTCGGCAACCCGCGGGTCGTTTTTGGAATCCACATTTCGGTGCGCCAGTCGAGAATGTGGCCGTCCGCCGAGACGGCGCCTGAAATGCTGATGAGCTGCGGCGGGCCTTTGGGATCCCAGCCGAGCTCGTCCTCGCGGGTCCATTGCACGCGCACCGGACGTCCGGTGGCGCGCGACAGTATCGCTGCATCAGCCGCCGCATCCTCGTGCCCGTTCATGCCGTAACAGCCGGAGCCCTCGAGGTAGATCATCCGCACCTTTTCCTTGGGGAGGCCGAGGAACTTGGCAAAGGTGGTTTGATTGCCATGCGTGCCTTGCGAAGCGGTCCAGACGGTCGCGGAGTCGCTGCTTACGTCAGCGACGGCGCAGGACGGGCCGATCGATGCATGGCTTTGCATCGGCCAGTAATAAGTCGCGTCGAGGGCTTTTGCGCCGTCCGGCCGCTGTGCGGCGGGGCTTCCCTTGTTGACCAAGGTCTCGACAATGCCGGACTCGTTTCGCAACGACTCGACAAGGCCGCTCTGCGACGGCAGCCCGGTTCCCTCGCTCCACTGCGCGCGCAATGCGCGCGACGCGCGCACGGCGCTCCACTCGTCGTCGGCGACCACGGCAAGCAGATCCTTCACCCGCACGATTTTCGCGCCGGGAATATTCTTGACCGAGCTCTCGTCGACGGACACGAGCTTTGCACCAACGGCCGCAGGCCTGATCACGCGCGCATGCAACATGTTCGGCATCGCGAAGTCCTGCATGTAGAGGTGCGTGCCGAAGCATTTCGCCGGGACATCAGGCCGCCGCAGCGGTTTGCCGACAATCGTGTAGCGCGCAGGATCCTTCAGC
>DASSYU010000032.1:0-6188 GCA_035703125.1 Pseudolabrys sp.
ATTGGCAGCATGTGGGATGGCGGCAACGTCGCCCACTACGCGCCCGAGCACCCGCGCGTGCTGATCGACGGCAAGCCGGAACGCGCGCCCTGGATCGACCTTGCCGATCTCAGGTCGAAAGGCGCCGTGGTGGTGTGGACGAACGGCGATCTCAACGCCGTGCCGCCCGGATTGCGAAACGTCGCGGTGGATGCCGCCGTGCAGCCGCCTTTCGTGCTGCGCGACCGGCGCGGGGATTCCAGCATCGATGTCGGCTGGGCCATTCTTTATCCTCGGCCGTCATTCGCGGCTAGCTTACCGCATTGATCTGGTGCTGTTCGTCGCCGACGATTCGGCCATCGAGCAGCTCGATGTGGCGGTCCATGCGCTCGGCGAGGCCGAGATCGTGGGTTACCGCAACCACGGTCTTGCCGTGCTTGTCGACAATATCGCGCAAAACCTCGAAAACCTGTTCACTGGCCTTGGAATCGAGCGAGCCGGTCGGCTCGTCCGCGAGAATGATGGGGGGTTCGTTGGCAAGTGCCCGCGCCACCGCAACGCGCTGGCGCTGCCCGCCCGACAGCTGATCCGGCCGTTTGTTCATGTGATCACCAAGCCCGAGCAAGCCGAGCAGCTCGCGCGCGCGTGTTCTCATACCGCCCGCAGAATGGCGCCCCAGTGCGCGCATCGGCAGCAAGACGTTGTCGAGCACGGTGAATTCCGGCAACAGGAAATGGAACTGAAACACGAAGCCGAGCAACGAAAGCCGCATGAATGCGCGCTCTTCTTCGTCCATATGTGCGGTATCCCGGCCGCGGATGAGCACCTCGCCGGTCGTCGGCAGGTCGAGCAGGCCGAGCAAATAGAGCAGTGATGACTTCCCCGAACCGGATGGCCCGGTGATCGCAACAAATTCGTTCTCGCCTACCGTCAGATCGACGTCCTGCACCAGCGTCGTCGGCACGATACCCGGCAGAATGCGCGTGACCCTGCGCGCCTCCATGAGCGGCCCTTTGGCCGTCGGTGCTTGTCGCTGCGGACCCGCGCTCACGTTGCGCCTCGGATGATTTCGACCGGGTGTAGACGCGCAGCTTTGCGAGCCGGCTGATACCCCGCCGCAATCGATGAAACGAGAGCGACAAGGCCGGCCAGTAGATAGTGGACATAGGTATATGTCAGCGGCAGGCGATCGGAATCGAGGAAAGGGTTGGTGATCCTGACAGTGCCAAGCGCGCGGCAGAGTAGATAGCCGAGGACAAATCCGACAAGCGCGCCAGCGAACCCGATGATCAATGCTTCGACCACAAAGATCGTACGCACAGTGAACTCCGAAAGGCCGAGCGATTTCATGATCGCGATGTCGCGCGCCTTTTCGTGGGTGATGGTGGAAATGATGTTGTAGGTCCCGAAACTGGCGACGAGCAGAATCGCGCCGACCACCGCATACATGATGATATTGCGGATGATGAACGTCGAAAGCAGATCCTCGTAAGCTTCCTCCCACGACACCGATTTGTAGCCGGTATCGCGTTCCACGCGGGCGGCGACCTCGCGTGATTTCAGTGCATCGGGCAGCCTAATACGCAATTCGTTGATCAGGCCGGTCTGCTGGGCAAGGATTTGGCCGGTCTTGGTGAGCACATAGGCCATGCTCTCGTCTTGCTGGCGGACGCCGGTATGGAAAAAGCCCACCACTTGCGCGGTGATGCGGGCACCTTGACTGGTCTGCAGCGTGATATTGGCTCCAATGCGGGCGCCGATTTTTTCCGACAACCGATCGCCGAGGACGATTGCATTGGTGGCGCGATAGAGCGCGTTGAGCGTGGCACCGCGCATCTGCTTGGGCAACTCCGACACGCTCGCCTCGCGCCGCGGATCGATGCCCGTCACCGTCGTGGACACATCGTGATTGGCATAGCGGATGATCGCCTGCACTTTCACGGATGGCGCGATGCCGCCGGGGAGCCACGATTCAAGCGCCGCCATCGTGGCAAGCGGATTTTTGATGCCAGGCCTGCGTGCTTCAGGTGTCAGACCGTGAATCTCGGCGCTCGCAAACAATTGCTCGGCAGGCTGCGGCGGCGGTTTTCGCCGCTCGTCGGTCACCGTGATATGCGGCAGCGTATTAACGAGCCGCTTGGTGAAATCGTCCTGCGAACCGTGCATTAACGAAGCCATCATGATCGAAAATCCGACACCGGTCGCAACCCCGGCAACGGCAAAACCGGTCTGCCGCACTCGGCTTCGCACGTGCGTCCACGCGATATCGAGAATAAGATTCATGGGGTGACGCGCACGCGGGCGCCATCCTTGAGATCGGTCGAGGCCGGCGAGGCCACCCGCTCGCCATCACTAAGACCGGAAACGACTTCAACAGTCCGCGTGCCGCGGATGCCGACCGTAACGTCGCGCTTGCGGACACGCGTGCCGTCAACGACATAAACAGCGTTGCCTTGCAGCGCATCCGCGGGGACGAGCAATGCGTTTGGCTTTTCACGGGTGACAATGTTGGCTTCCACGCTCATTCCCGGCTTGAGCGGGGTATCGTCCGGAAGCGCTATTTTCACGCGGAATGTCTTCGCGGCCACGTCGCCCATTGGAGTGATTTCGTTCACCTTGCCTTCGAGACGCCGGTCAGGAAACGCATCGGTGCGGAACAACACGATCTGTCCCAGTGCGACACGTGGGATGTCCTCTTCGTTAACCTCCGCTACCACCTGCAGTGGTTTTGGCACACCGATACGGAACAAAATCTGCCCCGCTTCGGCGATCTCGCCGATTTCGCCATCGCGGCGCAGCACGATGCCATCCATCGGCGCCACGATCGTGTAATCCAAAATTCTCTCGGTTTGCACAGAGATCAAGCCCTGCACGGTCTGGAGATCCATACCGGCACGCTCGTACGCTTGTGTCGTGGCCGAACCGCGCACGATCAGATCACTAACCCGTGACATCTCGCGCTTGAGGAAGTCCTCGCGGGCCTTGAGTTCTTTCAGCCCGGCTTCCGCTTCACGGTTGTCGAGCCGCGCTAGGACTTCACCTTTAGCTACAGCTTTACCCTCGCAATCGCAGATCTCGACAATGCGGTCACGGATGACGCTCGCGACCTTCGCCCACCGCACGGGCTCGACTCCGCCCGTCGCGTAAACGATTTCGACGGCCGTCCCGCGCGTAGCGGGGACCGCCGCCGCCTGTGGTGCCCGCCCGAGTGCCCACCAGCCGACGCCGGCAGCTACCAGAATGATCAGCAGAGCGATGAGAGGTCGGTGTCGTTTCACGCTGGCAAGCTAGTGATCAATAGCGACGCCATATTGATATACCGCAACCACCGCGCGGCAATTCAGGCCACGGCTTTGATGATGCGGCCGAGCTTGTCGAACATTTCGCCGATCTGGCTTTCGTTCACGATCAATGGCGGGCTGAGCGCGAGCGTATCGCCGACGGCGCGGAACATGACGTCATGTTCGAAGAAGCCGAGGTCGAGCGCGTCCATGCCGCGCTTGCCGACGGCATCGGGCCTGCTTGCGAGATCGATGCCGACGGTGAGGCCGACCGGACGGATATCGAGCACGTTCGGCAGGCCTTTGAGCCCCATGGCCGCCTGCGCCCACGGCTTTTCCAGCTTGCGCGCACGCTCGAACAGACCTTCGTCGCGGTAGACATCGAGGGTCGCAAGCCCGGCGGCGCAGGCGAGCGGATGCGCCGAATAGGTATAGCCATGGAACAGCTCAATGACGTGCTCCGGCCCTTTCATGAACGCGTCATAGATCCCCTTGCGCACGATCACACCGCCCATCGGCACGGCGCCTGAGGTAACGCCTTTGGCAAATGTGATCATGTCGGGAACAACGCCGTAACGCTCGGCCGCAAATGCGAAGCCGAGACGGCCGTAGCCTGTGATCACCTCGTCGAAGATCAGGAGAATGCCGTGCTTGTCGCAGATCGCGCGCAATCGTTCGAGGTAACCCTTCGGCGGCGGCAACACGCCGGTCGATGCCGCAACCGGCTCGACGATCACGGCGGCGATTGTCGATGCGTCGTGCAGTGCGACGATGCGATCGAGCGCGTCGGCGAGTTGCGCGCCCCATTCCGGCTCGCCGACAGTGAAAGCCTGCTTCTCGCGATCATAGGTCATCGGCAGATGATCAACGCCGGCGAACAACGCGCCGAATTGCTTGCGGTTATTGACGATGCCGCCGACGGCGATGCCGCCGAACCCGACGCCGTGATAGCCGCGCTCGCGCCCGATCAGGCGCACGCGCGAGGCGTTGCCGCGCACATTATGATAGGCGAGCGCGATCTTGCGCGCGGTGTCGACGGCTTCTGACCCCGAATTGCAGAAGAAAACGTGATCGAGATCGCCGGGCGCGAGCGCGGCCACCCGGCTTGCGAGCTCGAAGGCTTTCGGGTGACCGAACTGGAAGGCGGGCGCGTAGTCGAGCGTTGCGGCTTCCCGCTGGATCGCCGCCACGATCGGCTCGCGGTTGTGGCCGGCATTGGTGCACCAGAGGCCCGCGGCGCCGTCGATCAGTTTGCGCCCGTCGCTGGCGATGTAATGCATGTCCTTGGCGCCGACGATCAGGCGCGGACGCTTCTTGAAAGCCCGGTTGGCCGTGAACGGCATCCAATAGGGTTCGAGGTCATTGGGGACCGACGACGCTGCCAGAGCCATGGGACGCCTCGCTACGACGGAAAGTGGACAGTGCAGGCTTATCCGCTTTCGCCGATAATGACAAAGCGGGAAACGGCTGCTACCACGCGGCAATTGTCAATTGCGCGACTCGCCGATGGCCAAGCCGACCAAACTCAAAGCCCGCCTGCCCCGCGGCCTCGCCGATCGCGGACCGGCCGAGATCGCCGCCACCCGCCACATGGTGGAAGCGATCCGCATGGTCTTTGAGCGCTACGGTTTCGAGCCGGTTGAGACACCGGCGATCGAATATACCGATGCGCTCGGCAAGTTCCTGCCCGACCAGGATCGGCCGAACGAAGGCGTATTCTCCTTCCAGGACGACGACGAGCAATGGCTCTCGCTGCGGTATGACCTGACCGCGCCGCTCGCGCGTTACGTTGCCGAGAATTTCCAGAATCTCGCGCTGCCCTACCGCTCGTACCGCTATGGGTGGGTGTTCCGAAACGAAAAGCCGGGCCCGGGACGTTTTCGCCAGTTCATGCAGTTCGATGCCGACACCGTCGGCGCGCCGTCGATGGCCGCCGATGCCGAGATGTGCATGCTCGCCGCCGACACCATGGAAGCGCTTGGCATTCCGCGCGGCAGCTATGTGGTCAAAGTGAACAACCGCAAGGTTTTGGACGGCGCGATGGATGCACTCCAAATTCCAACGGAAAAGCGCCTCACCACAATGCGCGCCGTCGACAAGCTCGACCGGCTCGGGATCGACGGCGTCAGGATGCTCTTGGGCAAGGGCCGCAAGGACGAAAGCGGCGACTTCACCAAAGGCGCCGAGCTGACCGATACGCAGATCGCAGGCATTGTCGACGCGATCAGCGGTGCGCCAAAATCGACGGGAGGTGCGACGGCAGGAGATCAGGAGCTCGCGGAGATTGCGTCGCTGGTGAACGCGGCGGGCTATGGCGATCGCGTTCGCATCGACAAAACCGTCGTCCGCGGTCTCGAGTATTACACCGGTCCGGTTTACGAGGTTGAGCTGACCTTCGAGATCAAGGACGAAAAAGGCCGTCCCGTTCGCTTCGGGTCGGTTGGCGGCGGCGGACGCTATGACGGGCTGGTATCGCGCTTCCGCGGCGAGCCCGTGCCCGCAACAGGCTTCTCGATCGGTGTCTCACGCCTGCAGGCCGCTCTCGCCGCTCTCGGCAAGCTCGGAGAAAAGACCGCCGCCGGTCCCGTCGTGGTCACGGTGTTCGACCGTGACCGTATTGCAGACTATCAGCGCATGGTGGCCGCGCTGCGGGGCGCAAACATTCGAGCGGAGCTTTATCTCGGCAACCCGAAGAACAATATCGGCGCACAACTCAAATATGCCGACAAGCGCGGGTCGCCTTGCGCCATCATTCAGGGCGGCGACGAGAAAGCGCGCGGCGAAGTTCAGATCAAGGACCTGATCCTCGGCGCAACGCTCGCCGCGACCAAGGACCGCGACGAATACCTGAAGAAGCAGGCCGAGGCGCAATTCGCCGTCAAAGAGGCGGCACTGATCGAGGCCGTGCGCGGCCTGCTTGCAAAGCAC
>DASSYU010000268.1:0-2700 GCA_035703125.1 Pseudolabrys sp.
ACCATCTCGGCTTCGTAGTCAAGCTGGATCGATTCCTTCGGCCGCACGATTGGCTGCCCATGAGGCACCATCGAAGTCAGCACGCGGAAGAAAATCGACGGAAATTTCGGGATGTTGTCGCGCTGAGGGCCTTCCTTCACATGGTCGAGGTAGTTGAGGCCAAGGCAGATGATCTTGCCCGGATGCGCGACAGGCAGCGCGTATTTCAGCCCGTCAAAAGGATGGCGCGCGGATGTCGGCGCTTTCTTCGCAAGAGCGCCGATCGACGAGAGGTCACCGTTGCTCCGGCGCAGGACCTCGGCGAGATCGGCCGGTACATTTGCATCCACGGCCTGCAGATCGACGACATTGTCGCCATCGATTACACCGAGGCGCACGCCGTTGTTCGCTTCAAATCCGACGATCTTCATAGGCCTTCTACCCTATTTGAATGAATGAGCCCGACCGCGGGTGGATCGGGCTCCGGCAGGATTAGCGCATGCGCACGAAGGCGAGCAAGTCACTTGAAAGACTTGCCGAGCGTGAAAGCCTGGATGGAGAAATATTTGCTGGAATCGGTCCACGCCCCCGCGGGTAGCCATCCGGAGCCACGCGCGAGAGCGCCAAGGGATTCGATGCTGTATTTGTAACTATTCTCGGTATGGATCGTTTCGCCGGCACGGAAATCGATCGTTTCACCGGCCACCCGCACCTTCTGACGTTTCAGGCTGGCGAGGTGCATTTCGATGCGGCGTTTTTCACGATTGTAGAAGGCGTGATGCTTAAACATGTCGAGCCGGAAATTCCCGCCGAGCTCGCGGTTGATGCGCGTCAGCAGGTTCAGATTGAATTTTGCCGTCACACCTTCGGCGTCATTATACGCGGCGTTGAGCACCTCGGCCGGCTTGATCAAGTCTACCCCGACGATAAGCGTCGCGCCTTCTCCGAGAATATTTGCGGCATTGCGCAGAAACTCGGCCGCTTCGTGCGGCTCGAAATTGCCGATGGTTGAGCCGGGGAAAAAGCCGATGCGCACAGGGGCCGCCTTCGCTTCCGCAGGCAACGCAAACGGTTTGCATATGTCCGCGGTGACGGGGAGCACCTTGAGTTCCGGAAAATCGATGCGCAGCTCGGCGGCCTCCCGCTCGATCATCTCACCGCAGATGTCGACCGGCACATAGGCGGCAAGTTTCGGCGCAGCGCTCAGCACAATGCGTGCCTTTTTGCTCGAGCCACTGCCGAACTCCACGAGCGCCGCGCCCGGAGGAATAAGTTTCGCGATGTCGGCGGAATGCCGACGCAAAGTGCTCATTTCGCAGCGGGTTGGATAGTACTCGGGAACTTCCGTGATGCGCTCGAACAGGTCGGAGCCGATGGCATCATAAAAATATTTGGCCGGAATATGTTTCGGAGTTGCGCGCAAGCCGTCGAGCACGTCGGTTTCAAATTCGGATTGCTCCTGATGTTGCGGAATACGCTTTCTGAGTGCTGCTGCAACCATATCACGCCTTTCAGATGAACTCGGCCAGTCGCAACCCGCTGAACTGCCAGCGCGCCGGCGGATAGAAGAAGTTCCGGTAGCTCAAGCGCTCATGGCCCTCGGGCGTTGCCAGGGAGGAGCCGCGGAGCACCATCTGGCTGACCATGAACTTGCCGTTGTATTCACCGAGCGCGCCCTCGGCAGCGCGATAGCCCGGATAAGGTAGATAGGCGCTGCGCGTCCATTGCCAAGCGATGCCGAAAGCATCGGCCATGATGTCATGGCGCGCCGCGACCTCCCATTCCGCCTCGCTCGGCAAATGCTTTCCGGTGAAGCGGGCGAAGGCATCGGCTTCGTAGTAGCTGACGTGTTGCACCGGAGCGGACGGGTCGACGGGCCTGAGGCCACCCAGCGTCATGACATGCCAGACGCCGTCCTTCTGCAGCCAATAGCCTGGCGCCTGCCAGTTTTCGTTTTGCACCGCTGTCCAGCCGTCGGAGAGCCAAAGGGACGACGTCGCGTAGCCGCCAGCGGAGATAAATTCGAGCCACTCGGCATTGGTGACGAGATGCCGGGCGATCCGCACGCGCGGGATGAGCTCGTCGTGAACCGGTGTTTCGTTGTCGAAACAGAAGCCCTCGCCATCGTGACCGACGACATACACACCGGCTGGCACGTCGACGTAACCACGCGGGCCCAGCGTCACGTGCGGAGGCTGCCATTTGGCGTCGTAGACCGGATCGGTGGGATTCTGCGCAAATGCGTGGAGAATATCTGTGAGCAGCAATTCCTGGTGCTGCTGCTCATGATGCAGTCCGATCTCGACAATAGTGAAGATGCGCTCGGCGTCCGCGGCCGCGACCTGCGCAACCAGCCGCTCGACCGCTGCATCAACGTGCGCACGATAGGCAGCGACTTCCGCCCCGTTCGGGCGCGTGATCAGGCCACGCTGCGGCCGCGCATGACGCGGACCGGCGGCGACATAGTACGAGTTGAAAAGAAACGGGAATCGTTCGTCGAAGACCCGGTAAGAAGGATCGTGCGGCACCAGGAGGAACTGTTCGAAGAACCAGGTGACATGTGCGCGGTGCCACTTGGCCGGGCTTGCATCCGCCATCGACTGAACGATCTGGTCCTCAGCCGACAGATGCGACGCACGCTTTTCCGTTTCCGTCCGCACACGACGAAAGGCCTCAAGCCAGATTGCACGGCTTTCATCCAGGGAACGCTTGGGCTTGTTC
>DASSYU010000298.1:0-3918 GCA_035703125.1 Pseudolabrys sp.
TGACGGCCAGCGCCGGGATGTCGTCCAGCGCGGTCTCAACGGGCATTAGAGCGTCGGCGAGGCTGCCCTCGCCGGACGCGGCTCTATGGCATAGAGCCTCCAGTTGTTCCAGCAAAATCATGGTTTCTTCGCCGAATGACCCGACTGCTGCCCGGCGAAGGGCGCTGACATGGCCAAAACAGCCCAAAGCGCGGCCAAGATCGCGCGCCAGGGAGCGAACATACGTGCCCTTGCCGCATTCAGCTTCCAGCACGGCATGATCCGGGTCGGGAATGTTAACGAGCCCCAGTCGCCCGATCTCGACCGGCCGAGGTGAAAGTTCCACCTGCTCTCCGTCACGGGCGAGATCGTAAGCTCGCTCTCCCTCGATCTTGATCGCCGAGTAACGCGGTGGAATCTGCTGAATGAGGCCGGTGTAGGAAGGCAGAAGCGCATGCACTGCCTCAGCCGAGGGCCGTTCCTTACTTATGGAAACGATGCGACCTTCGGCGTCGTCGGTATCGCGCTCTTCGCCCCAACGTATAGTGAAACGGTAGAGCTTGCGCCCGTCCATCACGAACGGAACGGTCTTGGTCGCTTCGCCGAGCGCGATCGGCAGCGCACCGGAAGCGAGCGGGTCGAGCGTACCGGCATGACCACAGCGTTTTGCGCTGAACAGCCGCTTCACGACGCTGACTGCGTGTGTTGATGTCATGCCCACGGGCTTATCGAGCACGACCCAACCGTGCACGTCACGTTTGTCGCGCTTCTTCTGCTTCGGCCTCTCAGCGTCCGCCGGTACGGAGTGAGCGCGATCGACGTCATTCAAGTCGTATTCGGTCACTTGCTGTCCTCGTCATGTTTCAGATCGCGCTGCACCTCCGGAGAGTTCAGCAGCTTGTCGATGCGCTCGGCCTCGGCAAAACGATCATCCACCCGAAAGCGGATGTCCGGTGCGAATTTCAGATTGATCCGGTGCGCGATTTCGGCGCGCAGAAATTTCTTGTGGCGCTCGAAGGCGGCGACAACTTCTTCGGCGTCGCGTCCGCCAAGCGGCATCACATAGATCGTCGCCAGATGCAGGTCGGCGGTGACACGCACTTCCGGAATTGTGATCATGTGTCGTTCGATCACGGAGTCGTGAACATCGCCGCGAGTGAGCATATCGGCCAGCGCGTGCCGCACCAGTTCGCCGACGCGCAGCTGCCGCGGCGAGCCACCCGGCGGCGAATCACGATGTTGTTTCTGCCGTGCCATTGTTCAAAAACCTTCGAACGTCATGACCGGCGCGTCGCGGCCATCTCGTTCAGGAGGGCAGGCATTGTGCCATCCTTTTCGGGATGCCCGGGACAAGCCCGGACATGACGGTGGAAATTGGCGGAGAGAAAATCAGATCGCACGCCTGAGACTTGGACTCACAGCGAGCGTTGAATCTGCTCCACCCGGTAGCATTCGATTACATCACCTTGCCGCATGTCTTGGTAGTTCTCAAAGGCCATGCCGCATTCCATGCCGGCGCCAACCTCGCGCGCGTCATCCTTGAACCGTTTGAGTTGCGATAACTTTCCTTCGTGGATCACCACGTTGTCGCGGATCAACCGCACATTGGCGCCGCGCTCGACGGTGCCGTCGGTAACCTTGCAGCCGGCAATCTTGCCGACCTTTGAAATGTTGAAGATCTCGAGAATCTGCGCGTTGCCGAGCATGGTCTCGCGCAGCGTCGGAGCGAGCAGGCCCGACATTGCCTTTTTAACGTCGTCCACCAGATCGTAGATGATGTTGTAATAGCGGATCTCGATGCCGGCGCGCTCTGCCGCCTCGCGCGCCTCCTTGTTGGCGCGCACGTTGAACGCGATGATCGGAACGCCTGACGCCTCCGCCAGTGTCACATCCGACTCCGAAATGCCGCCGACGCCTGAATGCAGCACGCGGGCGGCGACTTCGTCGGTTGCAAGCTTGTCCAGGGCGCCAATGATGGCTTCGACCGAACCCTGTACGTCGGCCTTGATAACCAGCGGGAATTCCTTGCGGCCCGAGGTCTTGGCCTGCGCCATCATCTGCTCGAGCGAGCCGCGCATGCCGGTGGCACGTGCGGCCATTTTCTCGCGCTTCTGCCGTGCGCGGTAATCGGTGACTTCGCGTGCGCGGGCTTCGTTTTCTACCACTGCCAGGCGGTCGCCGGCATCGGGTGTGCCCGAGAAGCCAAGTACCTCTACCGGTGTCGACGGCCCAGCACTGCCGATCGGATCGCCAGTGTCGGACATCAGGGCACGCACCCGCCCCCATTCGGCACCAGCGACCACGAGGTCGCCGACATGCAGCGTGCCGCGTTGGACGAGCACGGTGGCAACCGGGCCACGGCCGCGGTCGAGTTTGGCTTCGATGACGGTACCTTCGGCCGCGCGTGCCGGGTTTGCTTTTAGATCGAGGATTTCCGCCTGTAACCCGAGCATTTCGAGCAGTTTGTCGATATTGGTTTTCTTGGTAGCGGACACTTCAACGTCCACTACGTCGCCGCCCAAGGGTTCAACCTGGATTTCATGCTGCAGCAAGTCAGTGCGCACGCGAGTCGGATTGGCGTCAGGTTTGTCGATCTTGTTGATGGCGACGATGATCGGAACCTTCGCCGCCTTCGCATGATGAATCGCCTCCACCGTCTGGGGCATCACTCCGTCGTCAGCGGCGACAACCAGCACGACGATGTCGGTGACCTTGGCGCCACGCGCTCGCATCGCCGTAAAAGCCGCATGGCCCGGCGTGTCGATGAAGGTAATCTTGGCTCCCGATGGCGCGGTGACCTGATAGGCGCCGATATGCTGCGTGATGCCACCGGCTTCGCCGGCAGCGACTTCCGACGAGCGGATTGCGTCGAGCAGGGACGTTTTTCCGTGATCGACATGGCCCATCACTGTGACGACGGGAGCGCGTGGTGCGAGTTGTTCCGGGTCGTCGGCTACGTCGAAAAGACCTTCCTCGACGTCGGCTTCCGCCACACGGCGCACAGTATGGCCCATCTCTTCGGCGATGAGTTGAGCGGTATCGGCGTCGATCACGTCATTGATCGTCGCCATCTGTCCTTGCTTCATGAGCAGGCGGATTACGTCGACCGCGCGCTCAGACATGCGGTTGGCGAGGTCCTGAATGGTGATTGCTTCTGGAATTGTGACCTCGCGCACAAGCTTTTCTTTCGGCTCCGCTGACGCGATGCCCTTGAGTCGCTGCGTACGGCGGCGAAATGAGGCGACCGAACGTTCGCGAACTTCACCGGCGCTTAGCGCATTGATGACAGTAAGACGTCCGCGCTGTTTCTCGGCGCCAACGCGAGGCGCCGCGCGCGGAGCGGTTGCCGGTCGGCCGGCGCCGCGCCGGCTGCGCGGCGCTTCATCCTCGTCGGTTTCGAGTGTGAGACGGGCGCCCGGCCCGCTGCGCGGAGTTTCGTCCACGCCGAAGCGCTTCTTGGCGACTTCGCCAGCCTTGCGTTTGGTTTCCTCGTCGTGCTTGCGGCGCTCTTCCTCATCACGTTTGCGTGCTTCCGCAGCCTCGCGCTCGGTACGATGGGTTGCTTCGCGGCTGGCCCGGCGGCGGGCCTCTTCTTCTGCAATTTTGCGCTCTTCGGCTTCACGCACGCGCGAGTCGGCGAGTGCATGGGCGCGTGCGCTCCGTTCTTCCTCGGTCAAGGTGCGGAGCACGACGCCTGAAGGTTTTGGCTTGGGGGCGGTTTCAGCTTGCGTCGCAGCGCGGCTGGCAGCCGGCGACGCAGTCGCCTTGCCGGCGGGCTTCTTGGGTTCGGCTGCAGGTGGGGCTTCCGTCTTGGTCTCGCCGCCAACCACGCGCCGTTTGACCTTCTCGACCACGACCTGCTTGCTGCGGCCATGGCTGAAGCTTTGGCGCACCGTCCCCGTTTCGGAACGAGGCTTGAGCGTCAGCGTCTTGCCGGAG
>DASSYU010000346.1:0-2961 GCA_035703125.1 Pseudolabrys sp.
TTTTACGTGAGTTGCCTCGCGATCACCTGGTGGTTCTACACCCGTCGCGGTGGCCTGCTTTACGATATTGAACGTCGCACTGCATCGCGCAGAATGGCCACCGCCGCAGCTCCAGCTGAGTGAGGGAAGATCATGAGTCACTTTCTTGACCGCCTGACCTTCTTCAACCGGACCGCCGCTGATTTTTCGGGCGGCTACGGAATCACCACGCGGGAGGATCGCCGCTGGGAAGACGGCTACCGCAAGCGCTGGCAGCACGACAAGATCGTGCGCTCAACCCACGGCGCCAACTGCACCGGATCGTGCTCGTGGAAGATCTACGTCAAGGGCGGCATCGTCACCTGGGAGACCCAGCAGACCGACTATCCGCGCACGCGGCCGGAATTGCCCAATCACGAACCGCGCGGTTGTTCGCGCGGGGCAAGCTATTCCTGGTACCTGTATTCCGGCAATCGCGTGAAGTACCCGCTGGTGCGCTCGCGCCTGCTCAAGCTCTGGCGCGAGGCGCGGGCGCTGCGGACGCCGGTCGCCGCCTGGGGTTCAATCGTTGAGGATCCCAAGAAGCGAGCAGCGTACACGGAGAAGCGCGGTCTTGGCGGCTTCGTGCTCGCGACCTGGGATGAAGTCACAGAGATCATTGCAGCAGCCAACGCGTATACCGTAAAGAAACACGGACCCGACCGTGTCATCGGTTTCTCGCCGATCCCGGCGATGTCGATGGTGTCGTACGCCGCCGGCTCACGATACCTGTCATTGCTCGGCGGCGTCTGCATGTCGTTCTACGACTGGTATTGCGACTTGCCGCCGTCATCTCCCCAGACATGGGGCGAGCAAACCGACGTTCCTGAAAGCGCCGACTGGTATAATTCGAGTTTCCTGATCCTCTGGGGCTCGAATGTTCCGCAGACGCGGACGCCCGACGCGCATTTCTACACGGAGGCGCGCTATCGCGGCGCCAAGAGCGTCGTGGTTTCGCCGGATTATTCCGAGGCCTCGAAATTCGCCGATCTCTGGATTTCGGTGAAGCAGGGCACCGATGCCGCGCTCGCCATGGCCATGGGCCACGTCATTCTGCGCGAATTCTATTTCGACCGGCAGGCTCAATATTTTGAGGATTATGTCCGGCAGTACACTGACATGCCCATGCTTGTGCGGCTGGTGAAGCAGGGCGACAAGATGGTGCCCGACCGCCTGCTGCGCGCTTCTGACTTCGCCGACAATCTCGGCGAGACCAACAACCCGGAGTGGAAGACGGTCGCCTACGACGAGACTTCAGAGAGCATCATCGTGCCGCGTGGCTCCGTCGGATTCCGCTGGGGCGAAAAGGGCAAATGGAATCTCGAGGAAAAGAAGTCGGACGGCGCCGAGACCAACCTGCAGCTGACATTCGCCAATGACAAAGACGAGCTTGCCGACGTCGGCTTCCCGTATTTCGGCAATCGCGAGCACGATCATTTCGCGGGCACCAGCCATCCGAGCGTGCTGGTCCGCAAGGTCCCTGCCAAGCGCGTCAAGACGAAAGACGGCGATGTTCTCGTCGCATCGGTGTTCGACCTGTTTGTCGCCAATTACGGTCTCGAGCGCGGCTTTGGTGGCGAGCATGTTGCCAAGTCATATGACGACAACGTGCCCTACACGCCGGCCTGGGCGGAACGGATCACCGGCGTGCCACGTGACCAGATCGTGACGGTCGCGCGCGAATTTGCGCTCAATGCGGAAAAAACCAAAGGCCGCTCGATGGTGATCATCGGCGCCGCCATGAATCATTGGTACCACTGCGATATGAACTACCGCGGCGTCATCAATATGCTGGTGATGTGCGGCTGCGTGGGTCAGTCCGGCGGTGGCTGGTCGCATTACGTCGGACAGGAAAAGCTGCGTCCGCAATCGGGCTGGTTGCCCCTGGCCTTTGCGCTGGATTGGGGCCGTCCGCCGCGTCAGCAGAATTCGACGTCTTTTTTCTATGCTCATACCGACCAGTGGCGTTACGAGACGGTCGGTATTGACGAGATATTGTCACCGACCGCGCCGGCAGGTCCGTGGGATGGTGCGTTGATCGACTACAATGTGCGCGCAGAGCGCATGGGCTGGCTGCCGTCGGCGCCGCAACTCAAGCAGAACCCCCTCGAGGTTGCGAAAAAGGCGCAAGCCTCCGGACTCGAGGCGAAGGACTATATTGCAAAGGTTCTCAAGTCCGGCGAGCTGCAGATGGCCTGCGAGGATCCGGACCATCCGGACAATTGGCCACGCAACATGTTTGTGTGGCGCTCGAACCTGCTCGGCTCGTCCGGCAAAGGTCATGAATATTTCCTCAAGCATCTGCTGGGGACAACGCACGGCGTGCAGGGCAAGGACCTCGGCGAAACCGGCAAGAAAAAGCCGAAGGAGGTCGCCTGGCACGACGACGCGCCGAAAGGAAAGCTCGATCTGCTGGTGACGCTCGATTTCCGCATGTCGACCACCTGCGTTTATTCCGACATCGTGCTGCCGACGGCCACCTGGTACGAGAAAAACGACCTCAACACCTCCGATATGCATCCTTTCATCCATCCGCTGACGTCGGCGGTGGATCCGGTATGGGAGTGCAAGAGCGACTGGGAGATCTACAAGGCGATCGCCAAAAAGTTCTCCGAGGTCGCGCCGGAAGTACTCGGTGTGGAAAAGGACGTGGTGCTCACGCCGATCCAGCACGACTCGCCAGGTGAAATCGCGCAGGCACTCGACGTCAAGGAATGGAAAAAAGGCGAAGTCGAGCCGATTCCGGGCAAGACCATGCCCGCCGTTGCCGTCATCGAGCGCGACTATCCGAACGTCTACAAACGCTTCACGGCGCTTGGGCCGCTCATGCAGAAGATCGGCAACGGCGTGAAGGGCATAGCCTGGAATACCGAGCATGAAGTCGAGCTTTTAAAGCGCCTGAACGGCGAGGTGACGGAGGAGGGGGCGACGAAGGGGCTGGCC
>DASSYU010000592.1:0-5571 GCA_035703125.1 Pseudolabrys sp.
TCTTATCGCTCGTCATCGCGGCCAAAGCATACACGCCTGAATACGCGTTCCACGCCTACCTGTTCAGCGCCGCCAGCGTCGCGGCGGTATTTGCCGTCATCAACCGCTACTACGAACGCCCGGTTGAAGCGCCGCCCCTGACAATCGACGGCAAGCCAAACTACAATATGGGTCCCGTCAAGTTCTCTGCGGCTGTCGCAGTATTCTGGGGCATCGCGGGATTCACGGTCGGCTTGATCATCGCGCTGCAACTCGCGTTCCCCGCCCTCAACTTTGATCTGCCCTGGACGACCTTCGGCCGGCTGCGTCCACTGCATACATCGGCTGTCATCTTCGCATTTGGCGGTAACGTGCTCATCGCGACGTCGCTCTACGTCGTGCAGCGGACTTGCCGTGCGCGCCTTGCCGGTGACATCGCCCCGTGGTTCGTCGTGCTTGGCTACAACTTCTTCATCGTCATCGCCGGCACCGGCTATCTCCTTGGCATTACGCAATCCAAGGAATATGCGGAGCCAGAATGGTACGCTGATCTGTTCCTGACGATTGTGTGGGTTGTCTACCTCCTTGTTTACCTCGGCACGATCATGCGGCGAACCGAGCCGCACATCTATGTGGCGAACTGGTTTTATCTCGCCTTCATTCTCACGATCGCGGTCTTGCATCTCGGCAACAATGCCGCAGTGCCGATTTCTCTATTCTCGCCGAAGTCCTACATCGTCTGGTCCGGCGTGCAGGACGCGATGGTGCAGTGGTGGTACGGCCACAACGCCGTCGGTTTCTTCCTCACCGCCGGCTTCCTCGGCATCATGTACTACTTTATCCCGAAGCGCTGCGACCGGCCGGTCTATTCCTATCGGCTTTCGGTCATTCACTTCTGGTCGCTTATTTTCCTCTACATCTGGGCCGGGCCCCACCATCTGCATTACACGGCGCTGCCCGACTGGGCGCAGACGCTCGGCATGACATTTTCGGTGATGCTGTGGATGCCGTCCTGGGGCGGCATGATCAACGGCATCATGACGCTGTCCGGCGCGTGGGACAAACTTCGCACCGACCCCGTGCTGCGCATGATGGTGGTCTCCGTCGCCTTCTACGGCATGTCGACCTTCGAAGGTCCGATGATGTCGGTGAAGATCGTCAACTCGTTGTCGCACTATACCGACTGGACCATTGGTCACGTGCACTCCGGCGCGCTCGGTTGGGTCGGCTACATATCTTTCGGTGCGCTCTACTGCCTCGTCCCGTGGCTTTGGAATCGGCCGCTCTATTCGCTCAAGCTGGTCAATTGGCACTTCTGGATCTCGACCATCGGCATCGTGCTCTACATCAGCGCGATGTGGGTGTCGGGAATTCTCCAGGGCTTGATGTGGCGCGCCTACACGAATCTCGGCTTCCTTGAATACTCCTTCGTCGAGACGGTGGAAGCGATGCATCCCTTCTACGTCATCCGCGCGATCGGCGGTGGCCTGTTCCTCGCCGGCGCGCTGCTGATGGCCTTTAATCTCTGGAAAACCGTGAACGCGGCGGTTTCCGAGGCGCCCGCCGATCTCAAGCTGGCTCCGGCGGAATAGGCGGGGGCACTCATGTCACTGTGGTCGAAACACGCGATCTTCGAGAAGAACTCGATCGTCCTGGTCATCGGCATCCTGATCGTGATCGCGATCGGCGGCCTCGTTGAGATTGTGCCGTTGTTCTACCTGAAGAATACGATCGAAAAGGTCGATGGCGTGCGGCCCTACACGCCGCTCGAGCTCGCCGGACGCAATGTCTACGTACGAGAGGGCTGCTATCTCTGCCACTCGCAGATGATCCGCCCGCTGCGCGACGAGGTCGAGCGTTACGGGCACTATTCGCTTGCTGCAGAGAGTATGTATGACAAGCCCTTTCAGTGGGGGTCGAAGCGCACTGGGCCCGATCTCGCGCGCATCGGCGGCAAGTATTCCGACGAATGGCACCGCGATCACCTGAAAGCACCGCGCTCGGTCGTACCGGGCTCGGTCATGCCGGACTATTCCTGGCTGGCCGAGACCAACCTCGACTTCGCCCGCATCGCCGATGATCTAAAAGCGCAGGCGCTTCTTGGCGTTCCCTACACGGCGGAGATGATTGCCAATGCAGCCGCTGACGTCGTCACGCAGTCGACCACCGACAGCCCGGATGCCGTCGATATGGCCAAACGCTATCCTAAACTGAACGCGCGCGATTTCGACGGCAATCCGTCACGCATCACCGAAGCCGACGCGCTGATCGCCTACCTGCAGATGCTCGGAACGCAGGTCGACTTCAAGCTCTACGACGACAAAGCCAACATCCGGTGAACGCCATGGATCCAACCTACCGTGCTGTCGCCGAGTTCGCCCAGACCTGGGGCCTGGCTTATTTCGTTGTCGTCTTCTTGCTGGTACTCGCTTACGCGCTCTGGCCGTCGCGCAAGAAGCAATTTGACGAAGCGGCGCGCATCCCGCTGCGGGAGGACTGACCGTGGCCGAAGAACACAAAGAAATCGATACCCTGACCGGCACGGCGACAACCGGACACGAATGGGACGGACTGCGCGAACTGAACACGCCTCTGCCGCGCTGGTGGCTGTGGCTGTTCTACATCACGATCGTCTGGTCGGTCGGCTACTGGATCGTCTATCCGGCCTGGCCGCTGTTGACCAATTCGACGCAAGGCGTTTTCGGCTACCACACCCGGACCGCGCTCCTTGAAGATCTCGACGCGCTCAAGCAGCAGCGCGGCCCGATGATGGACAAGCTCGCCGGCGCGTCGCTCGCCGAGATTGCCGCCGATCCGCAGTTGCTCGACTTTGCCCGGGCGCAGGGCCGGGTCGCCTTCGCGGACAACTGCGCGCCGTGCCATGGCGCGGGCGGTGGCGGTGCCAAGGGCTATCCCAATCTCAACGACGATGAATGGCTATGGGGCGGCAAGCTTTCGGATATCGAGCAAACGATACGGTTCGGCGCACGCGCCGGCGACAACAAGGGCCGCGCCGGCAACATGCCTGCTTTCGGCCGCGACAACCTCCTAAAGCCCAACGAGATCTCGGCTGTCGCGGATTTTGTTCGATCGCTGTCAGGTCTCGCCACCGAACCTGGTGCAAATCTCACCCTCGGAAAAAAAGTCTACGCCGACAATTGCGCGGTCTGCCATGGGGACGAAGGCAAAGGCAATCGCGAGATGGGTTCTCCCAACCTGGCCGACAAGATCTGGATGTACAGCTCCGACAAGGCGACCATCGTTCAGGGTATTGAGAACGGGCGCGGCGCTGTGATGCCGAACTGGGGCGGCCGACTGAGCGAGCCCACCATCAAGGCCTTGACGGTCTATGTGCATACCCTTGGCGGCGGAGAAAAATGACCGCGCATGTCACCATGTCGCTTGATCAGCCGGCGCCCGGTGCGCCGGCTCTTGCGCATTTGGTGAAGGAAGCGGAACTCGGTGGAGCGCCGCCGGAAGACGATATCCCGCTCTATGCGCCGCGCCGCAATATCTACCCGCAGAGCGTCCACGGCACGTTCCGTAACATCAAATGGGTGGTTCTGGCCGTCACGCTCGGCATCTATTACCTGCTTCCGTTCGTGCGCTGGGATCGCGGCCCGAACGCGCCGTCGCAGGCGGTTCTGATCGATTTTTCAAACCGGCGTTTCTATTTCTTCTTCATCGAGATCTGGCCGCAAGAAGTTTACTACCTCACCGGCCTGCTCATTCTCGCTGCGATCGTGCTGTTCCTGATGAACGCGGTCGCGGGTCGCATCTGGTGCGGCTACCTCTGCCCGCAGACGGTGTGGACCGATCTGTTCTTTGCCATCGAGCGGTTCGTCGAAGGCGACCGGCGCGAGCATATGCAGCGCGACGCGCGCAAATGGACGGGCGGCACTTATGCCCGGAAAGGCCTGAAGCATTTTCTGTGGCTGATGGTCGCCTGGTGGACCGGCGGCGCCTGGGTTCTCTATTTCTCCGATGCACCGACTTTGGTGAAGGACCTTGCGACGGGACAGGCCCCGCTCATTGCCTATGTGTGGATAGGCATTCTCACGGTGACGACTTATTCGCTTGCCGGCCACATGCGCGAGCAGGTCTGTCTCTATATGTGCCCGTGGCCGCGCATTCAGGCGGCGCTCACCGATGAATATGCGCTCAATGTGACCTACCGCTATGACCGCGGGGAGCCGCGCTGCTCGGTCAAGAAGGCCGATCAGCTGCGCTCGCAAGGCCAGCCGGCGGGCGACTGCGTCGATTGTCTGCAATGCGTCCATGTTTGTCCGACCGGGGTCGATATCCGCGGGGGCGCCAATCTTGGCTGCATCCAGTGCGGCCTGTGCATCGATGCGTGCGATGCAATCATGAGCAAGCTCGGGCGACCGACCGGCCTTATTGCCTATGATACGGACCTCAACATCAAGCAGCGCATCGAGGGGAAAACGCCCTTTTACAAGCTCGTGCGCATGCGTACGGCTCTCTACGCGGGCATTATCGCCGTGGTCGGTGGAATTATGATCTACACCCTTGCAACGCGCGACAGCGAGGGCATCAGCATCATCCATGACCGCAACCCCATGTACGTGCGGCTGTCCGACGGTGCGCTCCGCAATGGCTACACCATTCGCATCGTCAACAAGCGTCTGAAATATCGCGACTTCATCGTGAGCGTTGACGGATTGCCGTCGACGCTCGTCGATTTCGTCGGACTGCCGCCACGCGCGGACGGCCGGCAGCTCATCACGGTCGGGCCCGATCAAACCAAGGAAGTGCGCATAGTCGTCACCGACTACAGCGCTACGCCGCCGCCGCCATCGACCTCAATTCTGTTCAAGCTGATCGATATCGATTCAGGTGAGACCGCTGAGATGCGTGATCATTTTTTTGGGCCAGGATGAGGGGGAGGCAAAGATGCGCGCTCCTTACAAGCCACGCCAATTGACCGGCAAGCATGTCCTGATCGGCTTCGTCGGGTTTTTCGCGCTCGTTTTTGCCGTCAATGCGGTGATGGTGAAAGCAGCGATGTCCACGTTCGGAGGCGTGCAGACCACGAGTTCCTACAAAGCCGGGTTGATGTTCGGGCAGGACGTCGCCCGGGCGGAACAGCAGGACGCGCTGCATTGGCAGGTCAACGGCAAGCTTTCGCGTGATGGTGCCGGCAATGCCGTCCTCGATATTTCGGTGCGTGATCCCAAAGGGGTTCCCGTGAACGGTCTGGTTGCGCAGGCGCGGCTTGCGCATCCGGCCGATGAGCGGCGCGACCATTTGATCGCGCTCAACGATGCGCCCGCCGGCCGCTTTCACGGCATGACAAAGGTGGAGCCGGGTCAATGGGAGCTGATTGTCGATCTTTATAGGGATGACGCGCGCGTGTTCCGCTCGCGCAGCCGGGTGATGTTGAATTCGCCATGAGCGAGCTATGACCGAGAGCCTCGACCTTTCGCTCTACGCCAAGCCGATGGCAGACGGCACGCTCGGCATGGAGCTTGCCGTTGAAGGAATTGCGTGCGGCGGATGCATCGGCCGCATCGAGCGTGCGGTCAGAAGCGTTCCGGGTGTGACCGAAGCGCGCTTGAACTTCACGAACCG
>DASSYU010000049.1:0-2552 GCA_035703125.1 Pseudolabrys sp.
ATGGGTCGGAGGCACGCGTGCGGAAACATTGGCGCGCACGGCATTGGTCGACAAATTGCATCTGTGCGAAATCCGTCCCGATCGGCTCGCCGAAGTGAAGAAACTGTACAAGCCCGCCACCGCGACGCTCGACTACAACGACATTATCAAGAATGACAATATTTCGGTCGTCTACATCTCAACCACGCCGGAATCGAACCATTACCCGATCTGCCGGGACTGCCTGAAGTCCGGCAAGAACGTAATGCTGGAAAAACCGATCGCGCTGGAGCTGTGGGAGGCGGACGAGCTCATCCAGCTTGCCAAGCGCAACAATCTCAAGTTCACCATCGGTTATTCGCAGCGCTTCAATCCGAAAATTGCCTACGCGAAGAAGAAGATCGTCGACGGCACGCTCGGCAAGGTGGTCTCCGTGCTGGTGAGCCGGCATCTCTCGCGCAGCCTGGGCAAGAAGATCGCCAGCCGCGTTCGTTTGTCGCCTGTCGTCATGGAGTCGACGCACGACCTCGATTTTGTGCTCTGGCTCCTCGAGCCTGCAAAACCGATCCGCGTTTATTCGCAAGGCGCCTACGGCTACATGGAGCCAATCAACGGCTCGCACGACGTCATGTTCACCACGGTGACGATGGACGACGGCGTTGCTGTGATGATCGGTGGCGGCTGGAACCTGCCGCCGAGCTATCCCAACTATTGCGCCACCTGGATCGAGATCACCGGCACCGAGGGCGCGCTGTTTCTCGACGACACCCAGCGCGACAACTGGCTCAACACGGAAAAGGACGGCCAGCAGTTCCCGATGTCGACCATGCCGGGTGAATGGGTGGACAACGTGTTCGCCGGCGGCATGGGTCCGGAGACGATCCATTTCCTCGAGGCCTGCATTCGTGACACGCCGGTGATGGTGACGCCGGAGAGCGCGCGGCGCGTCATGGAAACCTACAGCGCGGCAGACCTGTCCGCGGATCGCGGCGAACCGGTAGATCTGCCGCTCACCAACGAGGCGATCTCGGCGATCGCGGAATTCAAGCAGAAGATCCGCGCCGGGGTAAACCAATGAAAAGGTCCGCTAAAGGTGTCGGCCTCGCGATCATCGGCGGCGGCCGCGTCGGCCTGTTCCGCGGCGAAGTGGCGGCGCGTCACCCGGCGGTCGAATGGATTGGCCTTGCCGAGAAGAATCCGAACCGTGCGGGCGAAGTAGGCCCGAAAATCAGCGCCGATTTCGTCACGCAAAGCCACGTCGAACTGCTCAAGCGGCCGGAGGTGACGGCCGCGATCATCTGCACCGACGAGCACCTGCACGTCGATCCGATCATGACGGCTGTCGAGCGCGGCATCCCGATGCTGATCGAGAAGCCGCTGGCGACCGACCTCAAAGAATCCGCGCGGGTTCTCAAGGCGATCAAGGACGCCAAGATTGACGCCGTCGTCGGCTACACGCAGCGTTTCCGCCGCCGCTGGCTGGCCGCCAAGGAAAAATGCCGAACCGGCGCGCTCGGCGACGTCACGATGGTCACCTCGCGCGCATTCATGAACCGGCTTGTCGCCATCGATAACTACAAGCGCACCGACGATCCCTCGACGATCTCCCCGATGGTGATATCAGGCACGCACGCTCTCGACATCTGCATGTGGTGCCTCGAAGGCAAGACCGCGGTCGAATGCTACGCCCGGTCGGTCGACAAGGTGCTCGGCCCTTCCTACAAGGGCATCGACGGCACCGCCGGCATGATCAATTTCTCCGACGGCACTATCTATCACCTCAATATATCATGGGCGCTACCGGTGACGTGGCCCGCTGCCGTATATTCTCTCGAAGTCGGCATTGTCGGGACGACCGGTGTTCTCACCATCGACGACACGCACCGCGACATCGTCCTTGCGGTCTCCAAGCCGCAGTCGGAAGGATACAATCCCGATGCCAGCCGGCTGGTCGATTTCATGGGCAGCTACCCGCCCGGCGACATGGCGCTCGGCGAATTGCGCGGACCCATGGCGGAAGAAACCGACTCGTGGCTCAACCGCATCGCGCTCGGACTGCCGACGGCTGCAGCAACCGTCGAAGAAGCACACCGCAACCTGATGTTGACAAAGGCGCTCGACCTTTCGGCCAAGCGCAAACAACCGGTGAAGCTGCCGCTCGAAACCGATTGAAGCGCTCAGCTAGCGGCCGACCGCGCTGATGGTCGGTAGCACGCGATAGAGCTGGAAAGCACCGCCCTCGTAGACAAGTCCGAGATGGTTTCGGTCCGGGTTGCGCATGCCGGGCGTCGTGAACAGGATGTAGACGTAGTCATAGTGCTGCGGCCAATCGTTCCAGAAATATGAAACGTCTGCCTTGTTGCCTTCGGCGATCCGCAGCACGTAGGGCAAAGAGGGCGGCAACCAGTCCTCGGTCTCCACGTATTTCTGGAATTCCTTGCGCGCATGCAAGATCTGCTTGCCTTTGACGGTGAACTCAGTCGAGACAAGCGCCGAACGTTCGATGACCGCCATCGACGCTGCGTGCACCAGGTTGAAATCGCTGATCTCTTTGCCGGTTGATCGATCGCCGT
>DASSYU010000125.1:0-4257 GCA_035703125.1 Pseudolabrys sp.
GACCGGTCTCGACGCAGGCACCGCGCGGCAGGTCAAGGACGTGCTGCGCGGGCGCGTGCGTGAGGGTGGCACCGTCATCATGACCACGCACATCCTTGAGGTTGCCGAACGCATGGCCGACCGGATCGGCGTGATCGCCCGTGGACGCCTGATCGCGGAAGGTACCCTCGACGATTTGCGCCGGCAGACCGGTGAAACGGCCACAAGCCTCGAAGACACCTTCCTCACACTTGTGGCCGAGCAGGCGGCGGCGTGATTCAACAGGCATCGCTGACATGGCTGGCCGGCCACGAACTCAGGCTCGGCTGGCGCGACTGGGTCTCGCTGATGACGGCGGGCGGACGCACGCGCGGACGTAACGCGTTTGTCGCGCTTTTCTTCATCGGCATATTCATGCATGCCTTCGCCTATTGGACGGTTGCCACTTATGCCGATGCCGGCCTTGGTTCCGACATGGCCGCGCTGGTCGGAATCACCGGCACGCTCTTTCCGTCATGGTCGCTGCTTTTATCGCAGGCGATGGAGTCCGTGACCCGCGCGTTCTATTCGCGCTCCGACCTCGATCTCATCCTCACGTCTCCTGCTTCCGCGCGAAAAGTCTTCGCGGTGCGTATGGGCCGGATCGCCATGGCCGCAGTGGCGATTGCAGTGCTGTTGGCTGCGCCATTCGTCAACGTTTTGGCGGCGCTCGGAGGCGCCCGATGGCTTGGCGCCTATGGTGTGGTCATTGCGATGGGCGCGGTGGCTACGGCCGCGGCATTGGCGCTGACGATCGCTTTGTTCCGCACCATTGGTGCGAAACGCACGCGCCTGATTGCCCAGATTGTTGCGGCCGTGATCGGAGCCGCTTTCGTCATCGGGCTGCAGGTTGCCGCGATATTTTCCGCGGGCAATCTCTCGCGTTACGCGGCGTTGCAGTCGGACTGGATGCTGCGACACGCGCCTGATACCGCCAGCGCATTCTGGTGGCCGGCGCGCGCGGTGCTTGGGGACTATGTTGCCCTGGCCGCGGTTTTCGGTTTTGCAGCCGCCGTGCTTGGCCTGGCGATTGCCGTATTTTCACGCCGTTTCGGCGAGCACTCGATCGCGGCGGCCGGAGTTTCGAATACCGCCGCGCAGCAGCGCCGGTGGGAGCTCGCGTTTCGCCGCCGTTCTCCAGCCCGCACGCTGCGTCACAAGGAATGGACGCTTCTCAAACGCGATCCCTGGCTGGTGTCGCAGACGCTGATGCAAATTCTTTATCTGTTGCCGCCGACGCTGCTGCTTTGGGCTACATTCCGCACCGGACACGACGCGTTTATCGTATTGATCCCCGTGATTGTCATGGCTGCCGGTCAGCTCGCCGGCGGGCTGGCGTGGCTCACCATTTCGGGGGAAGACGCGCCGGACCTCGTTTCGACTGCGCCGATCGCGGCCAATCGAATCCTGCTTGCCAAGATCGAAGCCGTCATTGGCATGGTGGCGCTCATTTTTGCGCCGATTGTTGCGTTTCTGGCATTCGATGCCGTGTTCGCAGCCGCGGTCTGCGGACTGGGCATTCTGTCGGCAGCGGCCGCGGCGACGATGATCCAGCTTTGCTTCCGCGTGCAGGCGCGCCGAAGTCATTTCCGGCGCAGGCAGACGTCCTCGCGGATCGCGACTTTTGCTGAAGCGTTTTCGTCCATAGCTTGGGCGGCGACGTCGGGGCTCGCGGCCGCGGGATTGTGGCAGGCGATCGGCCCGGCCATCGTCGCGTTCGGCATCTTGGCCGGCGTCTGGATGCTCAGCCCATCACGGAGCTGAGCTACGCATAGGAAATGCGCAGCCGCTGACGGCCGACGAGTATGCCGACCAGAAGCAGATTGAGAATATTGGCGCCGATCCCGGCTGCGAAAGCCGGCGCGTAATAGCCGAACTGATCGTAGAGCAATCCTGCGAGCCAGCCGCCGAGCGCCATCCCGCCGCCGCTGAACAAGAGCAGTGTCGGTATGCGCCACGATGCCTCCGAAGCCGGAAACAGTTCGCGCAGCGCCAGCACATAGGCCGGGATAATTCCGGAGAAACCGAGCCCGAAAGCAGCCGCTACCGTAAAGAGCCCGACCTCGCTCTGCGTCAGGAGCAACGCGGTCATCGACGCGGCTTGCCAACCCGAGCCGATGAAGACTGTAGCCAAGCCGCCGATACGGTCGGAAATTGCTCCCCAGACCTGTCGGCTCAGGAAAGCCGTGCCAAGCAGCACGGACAGCATCAGCGCGCCGGTCGAGCGCGCCATGCCGAGATCGCTGCAGAAGGCAACGAGATGCCCCTGCGGCATCGCCATCGGAATGCAACACAGCACTGCGGCCACGCACATGTTTGCGAAGACGACATTGGGTGGCCAACCAAGCACGCGCACTTTCGCTCCGGCGCCATCGGTGGGAGCGGCCGGATGAATCACTTCGGGTGGCGCGCTGAAATAGGCTATCGCCAGCGGAACGATCACGACGATTTCGAGCACGCCGTACCACAGCATGGTCTGCCGCCAGCCGAAGTCGGCGATGACGCGCTCGAACAGGGGCGGCCACATTGCGCCGGCGAGGTAGCTTCCGCTCGAGATCAGGGCCAGGGCCGATCCGCGCCTTCGGTCAAACCAGCGGCTGACATAGATGTACATCGGCGCATTGATGCCGCCGAGCCCGATCAATCCGATGAAGAGTCCGTGTCCGATCCATAATGGCCAGGGCGCTCCCAGTGTCGAGATCGCAAGGCCGAGGCCGATCATCAGCGCACCGCAGATGACCGTCCAGCGCGTGCCGACTTTGTCTGCGAGTCGTCCCATCAAAATGCCGCCGAAACCTGAACCGAGCCAGGCGAGCGCGCTGGCGAGCGCAGGGATGGAGCGGATGCCGTTGACCTCCGCGGCGATGTCCTTGAGTGCGACCGCCGTAATCCATGCAGCACCGAACGCCATCAGCATGGTGACGAGCGCGGCCGTGGCGACAGCCCACGATCTTTTGGATTCGATGGAAGAGACGGTCGGATACGACATCAGGCGGGAGTCCGGCTGGCCAATCTTGTGGCAGGCCGCCGCTGTTTTGACCACCCACACGGGCGTGGGTCTGCCTTGCCTGCTGCATTGCGCCAAAATGCGCGTGGAGCCCAATTAGGGAAATTTCCTTTTAGGGCGCGCTAATATTTCGAAATTGACCCGACGCTCGTGAAGTATAGCCTTCACCGCGGTTTCTGCGCTTTGCGCCGTCCCGGCCAACCTTATATGAGTGGGGCCCGGCTTCGCATTGCGGGCTTTACAAGGCGTTCCATGCCACTTCGACCGGTCAGCCTGAACGACAAGTACGACCTCAACCAGTCACACGTCTTCGTGACCGGCTATCAGGCATTGATCCGCGCCTGCCTCATGCAGAAGGAGCGCGACCGCCGCGCCGGCCTGAACACAGCCGGCTACGTCACCGGCTACCGCGGCTCTCCGCTCGGCGGGCTCGACCAGCAATTCATGCGCGCCGGGCGGATACTCACGGCGGCGGACGTGAAGTTCCAGGCCGGCATCAACGAGGAACTTGCTGCCACCGCGCTCTGGGGATCTCAGCAGGCCGAATTGCGCGGCGAAGGCAAATTCGATGGCGTATTCGGCATGTGGTACGGAAAAGGTCCGGGCGTCGATCGATCCGGCGACGTCTTCCGTCACGCCAATTTTTCCGGCACCTCCAAGAACGGCGGCGTCATCGCTCTGATGGGCGACGATCACACGGCTGAATCGTCGACCACCGCGCATCAGTCGGAATTCCACTTCGTCGATGTGATGATGCCGATCCTCAATCCGGCCGGCGTGCAGGAAATCATCGACTACGCGCTTTACGGCTGGGCGATGTCGCGATTCACCGGCGCATGGACGGCGCTCAAATGTATGCACGAGACAGTCGAGTCGACCGGCGTGGTCGACGGCTCGATCGATCGCGTCAAGATCATCACGCCGGACGATTTCCGGATGCCCGACGGCGGGCTCAATATCAGGCTTGTCGACACGATCCTCGGGCAGGAAGCGCGTCTGCACGATTTCAAGCGCGATGCAATGCTGGCCTTCGTGCGCGCCAACAGGCTCAATCGCATCATCACCTCCGGCGGCCGCGCGCCAAAAATCGGCATCATCACGACCGGGAAAGCCTACCTCGATGTGCGCCAGGCGCTCGATGAGCTCGGCATCGACGAGATGAAGTGCAACGATCTCGGCCTGCGCATCTTCAAAATTGCCTGTGTGTGGCCGATCGGCCGGCAGGAGCTTGC